>JAFRCB010000218.1 GCA_017404585.1 Lachnospiraceae bacterium | reverse complement strand
CGATGAGGAGGATACTGAAGTCGACGGTTGGACTCACATAATAACTTCCGACGGATATAGAGGATATATCAGTGATGACTCCGTAGACGGCACGAGTGAAACTGTCACTGTGACACGTGAAGACCGGGGACTTGTATATACGCATAAGCTGCTTGATAAAAAAATCAATATGGCGTTTCATCAGACGACTTCCCATGCGGCAAATAATGTTCTGGCGGAGACGCTTACGAATGTCACCGGTATCAATGTCATTGCACCGACCTGGTTCTTCCTCGATTCTGAGGAAGGCGACATGACAGAGATTTCCAATAAATCTTATGTCGAGACGGCACACGGCGCGGGACTTCTGGTCTGGGGCGTGCTGAATGATTTTGACGGGCAGGTGAATTCGAGCGAATCCACGCTGGCGGCCCTCTCATCCGAGGCAGCCCGCGAAAAAATGATTCGTACCGCGGTGGATGCGATTCTTGATGTAAACGCCGATGGCATATGTCTCGATATTGAAAAGATTTCTGACGAGTGCGCGCCGTATGTTCTGGAGTTTGTCAGAGAAGTGTCGGCAGAGTGCAGGACGAACGATTTGTACCTCTCCGTATGTGATTACGTTCCCCGCTATACCAAAAGCCTGAATCGAAAAGAGCAGGCGAGAGTATGTGATTATGTGATCTGTATGTGTTATGATGAACATGTCAGTGGATCTGAGGAGGCAGGCAGCGTCTCATCTCTCCCATTTGTGGAGAGCGGGATCCGCGATACACTTCTTGAAGTTCCTGCAGAACAGACCGTGATCGCAATTCCCTTCTTTACAAGATTGTGGAAGACAGTAAGCCCGGGAATACCGACAGCGAACGCAATGGGGATGCTCGAAGCGGAGAACTGGATTCGTTCCAATAATTTATCTACAGTATGGGACGATGAGTGCGCACAGGAATATGTTGAAATGAACAGCGGGGACACCCGTTACCAGATGTGGCTGGAAAACAACGCGTCACTTGAAGAAAAGCTTAAACTCATTCGCGCGGCGGACTGTGCCGGTGTGGCTGAATGGAAGCTTGGACTTGAAAAAGCAGATGTCTGGAACCTTATTACGGAATATTTAGTTGATTAGACTTATTAAGCAGGAAGGGAGAATTCTATGGATGATCAGATGTTCAGAACAGTCATGCGCGGTTTTGACAAAGAGGAGGTCTTCGCATATATAAAGCAGATCGAGGCTGACGCCAATCAGAAAGTCGCGCAGGCAAGAGCGGATGTGATCGAGAAAGATAAACAGATCGCTGAGCTGAAGCAGCGCATTCAGAGCAAGGACGCAAGATATGAGCGGCTTGAAAATGAAGTCGAGGTCAAGTACCGCACTTATATTGACAACTACGAAAAAATCGGTTCTCTGGTGTATGAATCTCAGGTAAAGGGTGACAAGATCATCGCGGAAGCTCAGAAAGAGGCGGCGCGCCTCACAGCCGAGAGCAGGAGCCAGTATGATCGAACAATGGCTGAAGCCGATCTCGCTGCAAGGACCAGACTCGACGCAGTACAGGGTGAGATCGATGCCAGAGTGACAGAAGGCAAAAAACAGTACGCCAAAGTCCAGGAGGATATGAATGAGATCGTTGATCTCATAAATGAAGTCCAGAAGAGATTTATGCGTGCTTACAAGGAAATCCATGAGGTCATCCAGCGCATGCCGGCTTCCTTTGATGATATTGAAACAGATCTTGAAGGCGCCGTGGATACCGCCCGCCAGGCAGATATGCAGGAGCCGTCTTATACAGAAGCTCCTCATGCGGCATATGCGGATAAGACGGATGAAGATCTGGATGATTACGACAGCTACGATGAAAATGATTTCGATTCGTACGACGTACATTTCAGCTTCGGTGATTTTGTGATCGAAGATGATGAGTATGAGGATGAAAAGCAGGCAGACCGGGTTCTGTCAGATGATTTAGCAGGCGATACGATTGATTTCTCTAAAGTGGGAATAAGCGGCGTAAGGCTCGACTATACAGGCAATATGCCGGTCGAGCTTGCAGGCTCGAGCACGGGGGATATTTCGCAGAGTGTGAAAAAATCCGGATTGGAAGATGCTCCGGACTATGACTTCGGCGCGTTCGCGGACGATGAGACGGCGAAAAATCCGTTCGCCGATGAAGGAACATTCCGTCTGCCGGGCGAGAAAATCTGACGACCGGAGGCGATTTTTTGGAGACAGAGTTATTACATCTGGATGCCGCGCATCCGGACCTGCATGAAATTGACAGGGCGGGAAGGATCCTCCGGGAAGGGGGTCTCGTTGCGTTTCCTACAGAGACGGTATACGGACTCGGCGGAAATGCTCTTGACCCGGAGGCGTCAAAGAAGATCTATGCGGCAAAGGGACGGCCGTCAGATAATCCGCTCATTGTCCATATAGCGGATATGGAACATCTTTATCTGATAGCGGAGGAGGTGCCGGAGGCAGCCAAACGCCTTGCCGGGGTCTGGTGGCCCGGGCCTGTCACAATGATTTTCAGGAAGAAGGCTGTTGTTCCGGATGAGACCAGCGGAGGACTCTCCACAGTCGCGGTGCGTATGCCGAATCACCCGATAGCGCTTGCCCTGATCAGGGCAGCGGGCGGATATATAGCCGCTCCGTCCGCAAACACATCCGGCAGACCGAGTCCGACCAGGGCCGAACATGTCATGGAAGACCTTGACGGTAAGATCGATATGGTCATCGACGGCGGAGAGGTGCGCATAGGTCTCGAGTCTACTATCGTGGATTTCACGGAAGATGTGCCTTGCATCCTGAGACCCGGATATGTAAATGAGAAGAAGCTGCGCGAGATCCTCGGCGAGGTGACGATCGACCCTGCGATCATAACGCCGGATGGTATGCATGATCTTAAGCCGAAGGCGCCGGGCATGGCTTACCGGCATTATGCGCCGAAAGCCAGGCTCAGCATAGTGACGGGGGATAAGGAAGCTGTCATCGCAAAAATCAATGAACTTGCGGGCAGGGATGCCCTTCTCGGAAAGACTGTCGGGATCATTGCGACAGACGAGACGGCTATGCGGTACACAGAGGGCAATGTACGTGATATCGGAAGCATCGAATCCGATAAGGAGATCGCCCAGCATCTGTTTTCGGTCCTGAGAGACTTTGATGATGACGGTGTAGATATCATATATTCCGAGGCGTTTGATACGCCGCGCATGGGTCAGGCTATTATGAACCGGCTGCTCAAGGCTGCGGGCCATTCTGTTATAGAAGCGTAACGAGTGAATTACAGTCGGATTTATCTCCGAATGCGGAGAGACAACCGGCTCTAAATTTATAAAAGAGGAGAGCACAAAATGGGCAAGACAGTAATCATGGATCATCCGTTAATTCAGCACAAAATCGGACTTATCAGAAATATTGATACAGGTTCTAAGGATTTCAGAGAGCTGGTCGGCGAGATTGCAACGCTTGAATGCTATGAGGCTACCAGAAATCTCGAGCTGGAGGAGTATCCGGTCGAGACACCTATGGGCCATACAATTGCAAAACGCCTTGCCGGAAAGAAACTGGCAATCATTCCGATCCTCCGCGCAGGTCTCGGCATGGTACCCGGCATGCAGACGCTGCTTCCGGCAGCCAAAGTCGGACATATCGGTCTGTACCGTGATCCGAATACAATGCTGCCGGTGGAATACTACTGCAAGCTGCCTGCTGACATTGAAGAGAGGGATGTTTTTGTTGTTGATCCGATGCTGGCCACAGGAGGTTCAGCGGTCGACGCGATTGAACAGCTGAAAAAGCACGGATGCAAGAATATCCGTTTCCTGTGCATCATTGCGGCTCCTGAAGGTCTGAAGAAGCTTCAGGACGCTGAGCCGGATGTTGACATCTACGTCGGAGCGCTTGATGATCATCTGAATGATATCGGTTATATTGTCCCGGGTCTCGGCGATGCCGGCGACCGTATTTTCGGAACGAAATAACCTGGCTGCCCGGCCGGGGAGGTGAATGGAATGAATTTTAAGCGAGTCGACTATTTGAGTTGGGATGAGTATTTTATGGGTGTCGCGATTCTGGCCGGTATGAGACCCAAGGATCCGAACACACAGGTAGGAGCGTGCATTGTAAGTTCCGATAATAAAATTCTTTCAATGGGATATAACGGATTTCCCAAGGGATGCTCTGACGATGAGTTTCCGTGGAACCGTGACGGTACAGACCCGCTGAGGAACAAGTATTTTTATTCGACCCACAGTGAGCTGAATGCGATCCTGAATTACAGGGGAGGCAGCCTCGAGGGGGCGAAGATTTATGTGTCACTGTTCCCGTGCAACGAGTGCGCTAAGGCTATCATTCAGGCAGGGATCCGCACTGTCATCTATGACAGTGACAAGTACGCGGATACGCCGAGTGTCATCGCTTCAAAGCGAATGTTCGATGCGGCAGGTGTGCGCTACTATCAGTACACGCATACGAACCGCGAAATTAAAATCACACTGTAAAGTAACCGGGAGAGGACTGCCGCATTAGGGCGCGCCGCCAATATATAGCAGACGTTATATGCAAATGCCTGCCATATATGGTGATGACGCCGCCTGATGAGACAGATCCGATACCTGATGTTGAAGAGGAGTTAATAGATTATTATGGCTGCAGATAACAAACTGGTATCAGAAATTACAGCGAGGGATGTCGACTTTGCCCAGTGGTATACGGACGTCGTTAAAAAGGCAGAACTTATCGGATATACATCTGTAAAGGGCTGCATGGTCTTCAAGCCGGCGGGATATGCGATCTGGGAGAATATCAAAGCGGAACTCGACCGCCGGTTCAAGGAGACCGGTGTTCAGAATGTATACCTTCCAATGTTCATTCCCGAAGGGCTTCTTCAGAAGGAGACGGATCACGTAGAGGGATTTGCCCCGGAAGTCGCCTGGGTCACACATGGCGGAGGGGAACAACTGCAGGAGAGAATGTGTGTTAGACCGACTTCTGAGACTCTGTTCTGCGATCTGTACCAGAAGGTTATTCAGTCATACAGAGATCTGCCGAAGCTCTATAATCAGTGGTGCAGCGTAGTCCGCTGGGAAAAGACGACCCGTCCGTTCCTCCGCTCCAGAGAATTTCTGTGGCAGGAGGGTCACACGGCTCACGCTACAGCGGAGGAGGCCGAGGAGAGAACTGTCCTGATGCTGAATCTGTACGCTGATTTCCTCGAGGATGTGCTTGCGATCCCGGTCATTCGCGGACGCAAGACTGACAAGGAGAAGTTTGCGGGTGCCGAGTCCACCTATACGATCGAAGCGCTCATGCATGATGGCAAGGCTCTTCAGTCCGGAACCAGCCACAACTTTGGTGATGGATTCGCGAAGGCTTTCGGCATTCAGTACACGGACAAAGACAACAAGTTAAAGTATGTCCACCAGACGTCCTGGGGTATGACTACACGCCTGATCGGTGCTGTTATCATGGTCCACGGTGATGATTCGGGTCTTGTACTTCCTCCGAAGATCGCTCCGACTCAGTGCGTTGTCATACCTATCCGCCAGAAGGCAGAGGGTGTCCTTGACAAGGCTGACGAGATTGCCGCCCGACTCAGGGAAGCAGGAATCCGTGTCAGTGTAGACGCGGATCCGGCAAAATCACCCGGATGGAAATTCGCGGAACAGGAGATGCGTGGATTCCCGCTTCGCGTGGAGATCGGACCGAAGGATATCGAAAAGGGCGAGTGCGTGATCGTTCGCCGCGACACAAGAGAAAAGATTTCTGTCAGGATCGATGATGTCGCGTCTTGTGCCGCAAAACTGCTCGAGACGATTCACAAAGATATGTTCGAGCGCGCAAAGAAATTCCGCGCGGAACACACTTACGAAGCTGCCACCTATGAAGAGTTCAAGACCATTGCTGATACAAAGCCGGGCTTTATCAGGGCTTTCTGGTGCGGTGATGAGGCGTGCGAGAACAAGATCAAGGAAGATACGACCTGTACTTCACGCTGTATGCCGTTCGGCGAGCCTGAGACGCCGGAGGACGCAGTCTGCATCTGCTGCGGAAAGAAAGCAAGGAAGCTAGTCTGCTGGGGCAAGGCTTATTAATCTCTGCCGCAGAATTCTCGTGGCGTGAGTCCGCGATGAATGCGCAAAAGCAACTTACTAACGCGGGGGTATTTTCCCTCATATCAAAAGGGCTGGCTTTATCGATGTTGCCGGCCCTTGTGTAATTAATAACCGATTAACGGGGGTGCGTAATGAATATTGAACTGCCGTCTAGAGTCAGGAATATTTTAGATGTACTCGATGCACATGGATACGAGGCGTACGTTGTTGGCGGATGTGTGCGGGACAGTATTCTCCAAAGGGAGCCTGGAGATTGGGATATCACGACTTCAGCAAGACCGGAGGAAGTAAAGGCGCTTTTCAGAAGAACGATTGACACGGGAATCGCTCATGGGACCGTCACGGTCATGCAGGGCGATGAGGGCTTTGAAGTGACGACATACAGGGTCGACGGCAAGTACGAGGACGGGCGTCATCCGTCGGAAGTCACATTCACGCCGAATCTTGAGGAGGACCTGCTGAGACGTGATTTCACGATCAATGCGATGGCTTATAATGAGAAGACCGGTCTTGTCGACATGTACGGAGGCATGGAAGATCTTGAGAATAAACTGATCAGATGTGTCGGCAACGCTGACGAGAGATTCGACGAGGACGCCCTGCGTATTCTAAGGGCAGTGCGCTTCGCCGCCCAGCTTGATTTTGACATTGAGGACGAGACGCGCGCGGCGATCACGAGGCACGCGGAGAATCTCAGAAAAGTGAGCGCCGAGAGGATTCAGATGGAAATTGTCAAGCTGCTGACATCCCCGAATCCGGAGAGGTGGCGCGATCTTTATGACACGGGAATCACAGCTGTCATAATGCCTGAGTTCGATGTCGCTATGAATACTCCTCAGAACTCAGTACATCATATGTATAATGTCGGTGAGCACACTCTGCACGCGCTGGTCGCCTGCAGAGCGGACAAGATCCTGCGGCTTACCATGCTGCTCCACGATCTCGGCAAGCCCGCCGCGAAAGTTACTGATGACCGCGGATATGATCATTTCCCGGGTCATGCCAATATAAGCGCGGAGATTGCCAAAGATATTCTTAAGCGACTGAAGTTCGATAATGAGACGTCCGCTACTGTCACCAAGCTGGTGAAATATCATGATTACCGTCCGGAACCGGAGCCGACTGCGGTGAGATGGGCGCTGAACAAGATCGGCGACGAGCTCTTCCCGCTGTTTTTGGAAGTCCAGTGGGCAGATAACAGTGCCAAGAGCGAGTTCGGTCTGGATGATAAGTTCGACCGCGTACAGGCAGTGTGCGATGTCTACGAGGACGTCCTGAAGAACAGAGACTGCGTGAAGCTGTCGGATCTGGCTATGAACGGCAACGATCTGCTTGCGCTCGGCGTTCAGGGCAAAGAGATCGGCAGGATCCTTAATCTTGCGCTTAAGCTTGTCGTCGAGGATCCGGACATGAATGAGCACGACAGTCTGGTCGCATTTGCAAAACACGAAATAGAAAAAAAACGTAATTGAAAAACTCGCCAAAATCAAGACCTTTTGCGCTTTAGGAAGCGCGCACGCCTTTGATTGTTTGTGATTAGATGCGCCCATTATCCTTGACATTATGCACTAAAAGCGATATAAATAAGTAAACTCTTGCTGAGGGGTTGACTATTATATATGTATTGGAAATTAAGGAGGAAATACCATGAACAAAACAGAACTGGTTGCGGCAATCGCAAATGAAACAGGTCTGACTAAGAAGGATTCTGAAGCAGCTGTTAAGGCTTTCATCGATGTTGTATCTGAAGAGCTCAAGAAGGGCAGCAAGGTGCAGCTTGTGGGCTTTGGCACATTTGAAATTTCTCAGCGTGCTGCACGTGAAGGAAGAAATCCGCAGACCGGCGATGCGATGGAAATTCAGGCTTCCAGAACTCCGAAGTTCAAGGCAGGAAAGGCATTAAAGGATCTTGTCAACGGTAAGAAATAATATTAATACTTAAGGCAGACAAAAATGACAAGTGTTATGGCGGGAGGTTTGATCCTCCCGCTCTTTAAGTTTGAGCGCCCCGAGCGTGTTCTGACGGGTGTTAGAGAAGGGGGAGAAAATAATATGAGACTTGATAAGTATCTGAAAGTATCACGGCTGATCAAACGAAGGACGATTGCCAACGAAGCCTGCGACGCCGGACGCGTTACGGTAAACGGCAAAACTGCCAAGGCATCATATGATGTAAAGATCGGTGATGTCATTGAGATCGGGTTTGGCGAGCGGACCGTGCGTGCAGAGGTGACCCGTATCGTCGATTCAACAAAGAAAGAGAATGCCGCTGAAATGTATCGGTACATTTGACAGCGCGGTTTACTTTGTTCCGCCGCTGGTGTAAAATTCTAATAAATAAAGGCATTTAAGGGGTTGATCTTTATGGGGAGAAGAAGGACAAGGCTTTCGCGCGAGCGAAGAATAATGAAAAATACGATGCTGATGATCCTGCTGGTCGTCTGCATTCTTTTCGTGGCACTCTTTATCGGAGGATATCGTCTCAACAAGAAAATTGACAGCGCGCTTGCAAATAAGGCAGATCTGGAGGATCAGATCAGGGACGAGGAAATCAGGAGAGAAGAAATTGAGGAGCTCGAGGAATATATGAAGACAGACGAATATATTCGTGAGGTGGCTCGGGAAAAGCTCGGCTTGGTGGATGAGGGGGATATCATCTTCCGAAAAGATGACGGAAAAAAATGATGTAAAACTGTCTTGTTTATGCCGGAGCACGACTGTATATGGCACACTGCCATGTGCAGTCGTGTTTCGACGTGTGGGGCAGTTTTTTGCAAATGCGGCATGGCAAGAGCCTGATATATGCTCGCGGCGCGAAGCCGGCCCTTTAGGACATGAAATGGAGGCGCCAACGCGTTTGACAGGAGGCTTTATGATTAAAAAAGTAGAGAGGTTCATGCGGGAGAATAAGATGACCGCGCCGGGTGATAAACTGATCGTCGGTGTCTCCGGCGGCGCGGATTCTGTCTGCCTTCTCTATATTCTGTGGTCTCTTCGAAGGAAACTGGACATAGAACTCACAGCCTGCCACGTGATACACGGCATACGCGGTGAGGAAGCGGAGCGAGATGCCGCGCATGCGGCGGAGATATGTGCACAGTTCGGCGTGCCCATAAGGATTGAAAGGCGGGATGTGCCCTGCCTTGCCGCCCGGATGAATATGACGCTCGAGGAAGCCGGCCGTTATGCCCGCAGGCAGGTTTTTTCACAGCTTCTGGCAGAGACCGGTGCACAGAAGATCGCGCTCGCGCACCATATGGATGATCTCGCGGAGACCGTTTTTATGAACGCGGCACGCGGTACGGGTATAAAGGGACTTGCTTCGCTGAGGCCGGTGCGCGGATCTTATATAAGACCGCTTCTTGGCACAGACCGGGCGGAGATTGAGGACTGCCTTAAGCGGGCAGGTCTTTCTTACTGTACAGATTCGACTAACCTTGACACGGAGATTACGCGGAATGCCGTTCGGCAGATCCTCCTCCCGAAAACGGAGGAGACGGTCAATAAAAAGGCGAGGCTCCATCTTGCCCGGCTCTCACGGGAAGCCGGTGAGGTCTCGGACTTCCTTGAAGCGGAGTGTGAGTTGAGGCGGAGAAAGTATATGAGAAGTGAGGAGGATGAGATAATTATCGCGGAGACCTGCCTTGCTGAGCCGCATCTCATGCAGTCTCTGATCATAAAGAGTGCTCTTGCCGAACTTGCAGGAACAGAAAAAGATATAACAAGAGGGCATGTTGAGGATATTCTGAAACTATTTGCAAATGAATCCGGGCGCAGGATCGATCTCCCAT
>JAFRCB010000217.1 GCA_017404585.1 Lachnospiraceae bacterium | reverse complement strand
TAAAGTAATAATAAAAATAAAATATAATGTGTAGTACACGGTATAACGCATTTGAAATAAAGCCCTGAAAACGGAGAGGCAAAGCTCCTGCGCGCATGTTAAAAAACGCGGCACAGAACCGAAGTCCGTTGGCGGCTGAGTCATATTAGTATACTGGGGAGTGTACTTATATAGAGCAGGGAGACAGACGTTTCCCGATTCGGAGTATATCCGAAATGCAAGAGGGGAATTATGGGAAGGGAGAATATCGAAGCGGCACTCACAATGGAAATGCGGCGAGGGACGATTGTCCTCGTCTGTCTGTGCTGCCTTGATGATCCTGTACACGGATACGGACTGGTGGAACAGCTGGCAGAGAAGGGAATACCGGTTGAGGCCAATACTCTGTATCCTCTCCTCAGGAGACTCTCTTCCCAGGGGCTCCTCGAAGACCGGTGGGATACGAGCAGCTCCAAGCCGCGAAAGTATTACTGTATTACGGATGAGGGAAAAAGAGTGAGGGATGTCCTGGCAAAACAGTGGAAACATATGTCCGACGCGATGGAGGACATCATGAAGGACGTCTGACAGATGGAGGCTAAGGGTGGTTGAGAGAATTATTGACAGGTATGTGGCGGATGTCATGAGATATATCCCGCCGCTCGAGAGACTGAAGGCGGAAAGAGACCTGAAAGAAGTAATTTACGAGATGCTCGAGGATTATATGGAAGGAGAGAGACCGGTCGGGCGCGATGCCCGAGCTGTTATCAGGGCTCTCGGCCCTGCATACTATGTGGCATCGGAATATAATCAAAGGAAGAGAAAGGCAAGACGAAGGAGAAGACTCGCGGCCGGCAGGGCGCTGGACCGGCTGATTCATGTGATACTTGCGCTGTCTATGACCTGCGTGATTTTAGGAGCGGCAGCTCTTGCGCTCGGAATTACTGAAAATATGATTGTAATCTTTACGGGAGCTATGCCGGCTATCGCGCTTGTTATAATCGGTATGTTCAGACCGCTTCCGCCTCAGGATAGAAGACGCCGTCGAAAGCGTCAGGCTGCAGCGGGTAAAGACACGTATTAGAAGTCATGCGATGTGGAGGAGAATGTATGGAATATCGGATCGAACATGACTCGATGGGAGAGGTAAGGGTTCCGGCGGACCGTCTCTGGGGTGCGCAGACACAGCGCAGCAGCGAGAACTTTCCGATCGGCGTTGGAATAGAGACCATGCCCCGGGAAATCGTGCGCGCGTTTGGCATACTGAAGAAGGCGGCGGCCCGGGCCAACAACGCACTTGCGGGCAGCCGGATGACGGATGAGAAGCTTACAGCCATCTCTTCCGCGTGTGATGAAGTTATTGACGGGACTCTGATTGAAGAGTTTCCGCTTGTTGTATGGCAGACGGGATCCGGTACTCAGTCCAACATGAATGCCAATGAAGTGCTAGCCAACAGGGCCAATCAGATCGCGGGAAAAAAGCTTTGCCATCCGAATGACGACATTAACATGAGCCAGTCGTCTAATGACACTTTTCCGACGGCTATGCACATAGCGGCCGTGTGTGCGCTTGAGGACAAATTGCTGCCGGCTGTTGAGACTCTGATAGAGACTTTCAGACGTATTGAGACAGAGAATCCGGAGATTGTCAAATCGGGGAGAACACATCTGCAGGACGCGACACCGATCAGGTTTTGTCAGGAGGTTTCCGGGTGGAGAAGCTCTCTTGAAAAAGATGCTGACCTCATACGTCTTGCATCCGGCCCCCTCCATGAACTGGCCTTAGGCGGCACGGCAGTCGGCACGGGTCTCAATGCACCGGAGGGCTTCGGTCGTCAGGTGGCTTTGGAAGTGGCAGAAATCACCGGCAAGGAGTTTGTGACAGCGCAGAACAAGTTCCACTCTCTGACGTCAAAGGATGAACTTGCATTTGCCCACGGGGCAATTAAAGCGACTGCCTGCGATATGATGAAAATTGCAAATGACGTCCGCTGGCTTGCATCCGGCCCCCGTCTGGGGCTTGGCGAGATCACGATTCCCGCAAATGAACCCGGTTCGTCAATCATGCCGGGCAAAGTCAACCCGACTCAGTGTGAGCAGGTCACAATGGTCGCCGTCCAGGTCATGGGCAACGATGTGGCTGTCGGCCTGGCGGCTTCTCAGGGGAATTTTGAGCTGAACGTATTCATGCCGGTCCTCATTTATAATTTCCTGCAGTCAGCGAGACTGCTCGCGGAATCAATTATGGCATTCAACAATAACTGTGCTGCCGGCATTAAAGTCAACGAGGAGAAGATGAGGCACAATCTCCACAACTCCCTCATGCTTGTCACAGCGCTGAATCCTTATATAGGTTACGAGAATGCAGCCAGGGTAGCCCACAAAGCCTATGATGAGAACACTTCCCTGAGGGAGGCATGTACCTCTCTCGGATACCTCACGGAGGAGGAGTTTGATAAAGTATTCCATCCTGAGCAGATGGTGTGACCGGTTTTTCCGTTCCATGACCGGCATACATATCATTCCCTATGAGCTGACCGCCGTATCTGATCGATGCGGCGGTCTTTCTGTGCTGTGCTGTATTCGTTTTTTTACCCAGAAAGCGGATTTATTTGCGGAAAATTACGTAAAAATCGCCAACTTACCCGAACAGTAAAGTTGTGGTAAAATTTTTATTGGAAAGAATTGACCATATGATCCGAAGAAGGTACAAATATCCGGAGTGCCAGGTAAAAAGAGATGAAAAATATAGAGATTAATGATGCTGTGATGCATGTGCCGGAAGGTGTATGCAAAGTAACTGAGATTATCGAGCGTGACTTATCAAGATATGGAATTCGCCAGTACTATGTGCTCGTGCCGGTTTATGACAGAGGTACTAAAATCTATATTCCGACTGACGCAGGCAGTGACAAGATGAAGTGCCTGCCCGAAAAGGACGAAGTCCTGCAGATCATCGACGACATTCCGACCTGTGAGTCGGTATGGATCGATAACGACAAGGAACGAATGGAGTCTTTCAACAAGATTATTTCCCGCTGTGACCACAGGGAGATGATGGCGTTGCTCCACACTCTGCGCAACAAGCATGCAGAAAAAGTGCGGACAGGAAAGAAATTCCACAGTGCGGACGAGAGAATTTTCCGCGAGGCCGAGAGGATCCTGTTTGGCGAGTTCGGCTACATACTTGACATTGAACCCAGCAGCGTGGCCGGTTTTATCAGTGACAGGCTGGGAACGGCTGCCAACTAGACCGGAGGCCTTCCTGCTGATTAAGACGAAAAACAGGGGCTGTCGCATTAAGGCGCGCCACCACTATATATGGCAGACGTTATTTGCAAATGTCTGCC
>JAFRCB010000216.1 GCA_017404585.1 Lachnospiraceae bacterium | reverse complement strand
CTATCACCGAGTCATGAGCACAAGAGGCGCGATCGAAGATGACGCGGAGCAGGCACCGTACAAGGAGAGGGCGGAATTCAAGTACTCTCTGCTTTCGGGAGATGTGAAGCAGAACTGGATCGACGCGATGAAAGCGGAAAATCAGGCAGCCCAGGATTCGCTGGACGCTGCAAATGCCGCCGCAGCCTCCGCATCAAGCGAGGAAGCCCTTCGCATTACCAAGGAGCAGAGGATCGATACAGTCAATGTATATATTGATACTCTGAATGCGAGAACCGTACTCACAGCTTCCGTCCAGAATCTGATTTCGGGCGGTCAGTCCGCACTGGCAATGTGCGCCGGATATCCGGAGTTCGAGGAGCTTAGTCAGGAGCTGAATGCGGCAATCTCGTATGCACAGGCTCTTCCCACCGAAGCTGAAGTCGCAAGGCAGCAGGCTGAGGCCGAGGCTGCGGCAGCCCAGGCGGCAGCTCTGGCACAGTCGAGCCAGGATCCGACACCGACACCGCAGCCCAGAGTTGACGAATTGCGGTAATCGGATCGGGAATGATAAAAGCCGGCACTGACCGGGAATCGGCGCTTTAGTCCCGTGAGCGGGCCCCCTGCGCGAATCGTAATAATTACTGCGGCCCGTGAACGGGCCGCCGGTTGATAGAAGTACAAAAACAATATGGAGGTCATATGAACTTATCTGAGATAATCAAATCCGGCGCATACGAACATGTCCTTACCGAGGACCTTGCCGATATCCATGCGGAGGGCTGCCTTCTTCGCCATAAAAAGAGCGGCGCCCGCGTTATGCTGATCCCGTCTGAAGACGATAATAAAGTCTTCAACATCGCGTTCCGCACGCCGCCCGAAGACTCGACCGGTGTTGCCCACATCATTGAGCACACAGTACTGTGCGGCTCAAGACAGTTTCCGGTCAAGGATCCGTTCGTAGAGCTTGTCAAGGGCAGTCTCAACACGTTCCTCAACGCGATGACATATCCGGATAAGACCATGTATCCTGTCGCCAGCACTAACGACACAGACTTCCGCAACTTAATGAATGTATACCTTGACGCCGTGTTTTATCCGAACATCTACCGCGAGGAGAAAATCTTCCGCCAGGAGGGCTGGCACTATGAGATGGAGAGCCCGGATGATGATCTTACGATCAACGGTGTCGTCTACAATGAGATGAAAGGTGCTTTTTCCTCCGCGGACGAGTATCTTGAGAGAGTTATCTTCAACGGGCTGTTCCCGGACACTTCTTACGGGGTGGAATCCGGCGGCGATCCAAAGAACATCCCGGATCTGACCTATGAGCAGTTCCTGAACTTCCACTCAAGATACTATCATCCGAGCAACAGCTATATTTATCTCTATGGAGATATGGATATGGCAGACACACTGGCATGGCTGGATGAGAAGTATCTGTCGTCATTTGAAAAAATCGAGATCGACTCGGAGATTAAAAAGCAGGCTCCGTTTGCGCAGATGAAGCGCGTTGAGGATGTGTACCCGATCTCCGACGATGAGGATGAGAAGGAAAACACCTATCTTGCGTGGAACGTCGTTACCGGAGATCCCATGAGCATCAAGGAAATGATCGCATACGACGTACTCGACTACGCCCTTCTGTCCATGCCCGGGGCGCCGGTCCGTGAAGCCCTGCTCGAGGCAGGCATAGGCCGCGACGTCACCGGAGCTTACAATGACGGTATCCTGCAGCCATATTTCTCTGTCGAGGCCAGGGGCGCTGAGCGCGAGGATGCGGAGCGCTTTGAGGAAATCATAAGAACGGTCCTCACGGATCAGGCGGAAGGCGGAATAGACAAAAAGTCTCTTCTTGCGGGCATCAACTATCTTGAGTTCCAGTTCCGCGAGGCCGATTACGCCACGTACCCGAAGGGACTTATGTACAGCATCGACGTCTTCGACTCATGGCTGTACGATGAGAACGCTCCTTTCGTGAGCCTTAAGCAGCTCGCCGCCTATGAGGAGCTGAGGCATGACGTAGAGACGGGATATTTCGAGAGACTTATTAAAGAGAACATTCTGGCTAATCCGCACGGTGTTCTTGTCGTTCTGTCGCCGGAGAAAGGCCTGTCCGCCCAGCGCGCAAAGGAGGATGCGGACAAACTGGCTGCCTACAAGGAGTCCCTGACTGACGAGGAGATTCGCAGGATCATCGACGAGACAAAAGCGCTCAAAGAGTATCAGTCCAAGAAAGATACCCCCGAAGATCTTAAGTGCCTTCCGATGCTTGCAAGGACCGATATCCGGAAAGAAGCACGCGATTTCTCCAATATAGAGCGCACCGCTGTGGGTGATGACGGATCCGAAACAAAAATCATATTGCACAAGACGAACACGAACGGAATCGGCTATCTTGAGCTTCTGTGGGATATCCACAATGTGCCGGAACGACTCCTGCCGACACTGGGACTCTTAAAAGGTGTTCTTGCAAATATGAATACAGCCTCCCATACCTACATGGATCTCAACAATGAGATCAATGCCAACACAGGCGGCATTAACTGCGGGCTGTCTGTCTCGGATGACCTGGTGAATCCGGGAGATTACAAAGTGCATTTCGACATACACTGCAAGGCACTGTACAGCAAGCTGGATTTCGCGATGGAGATGATCCGCGAGATCATCTGTGAGTCCGACTTCTCAGACAGCCCGAGATTGTATGACATTATAACCATGATCGAGACCCAGCTGCAGTCTTCAATGCAGGCGGCAGGTCACGCGACGGCTGTGGGAAGATCGATCGCATATTTCTCCGCGACCGGCGCATTCTCTGATTACGTGAGCGGACTTACCTTCTATAAGTATATCAAGGACATAGCTGACAACTTTGAGGACAGAATGGATTCCGTCACCGCAGATCTTAACGAGCTTCTCGGAGCGATCTTTGACCCGAAGAGATTGCTGGTCGGCTTTACAGCCGATGAGGAGGGCTATGAGATCCTTGAGAAGAGCCTTGGCCGTGTGACAAAAACAGGGCATGTTTCCCCGTGGACAGAGACAGTAAATGTGAAGCCTTTCGGAAAATTGAACGAGGCTTTCAGGACTGCAGGTACGGTTCAGTACGTAGCGCAGTCGGGCGACTTCTTAAGTAAAGGATATGAATTCAACGGGGCTATGCAGATCCTGAGGCAGATCTTAAGCTATGAATATCTCTGGCAGAATGTGCGCGTGCTCGGCGGTGCCTACGGCTGCTCCGGCGCTATGAGACGTACGGGATGCGCGGTGTTCAGTTCCTACAGAGATCCGCACCTTCAGAGAACTCTTGACGTATATGCGGGAATTCCCGAATTCCTTGAGAGCTTTGACGCTTCGGAACAGGAGATGACAAAGTATATCATCGGAACATTCAGCGGCCTTGACATTCCGTTCACCCCGTCACTGTTTGGCAGCCTGAGCATGCGGGCTTACATCAACGGAGCTACGCAGGAGATGAGACAAAAGATGAGGGATGAGATATTGTGCGCGCAGGCTGAAGATATCCGTGCTCTCGCTCCGGCGGTAAAGAGTGCTCTCGATGACAGATATATATGTGTCGTCGGCAGCGAGACAGAGATCGAGAAGCACAGAGAACTGTTCAATTCCGTCGAGGCACTGGTATAAATAAGAAGGCAGGTGGAATATGTTCAAATCCGGATATGCGGTCATAGTAGGCCGTCCCAATGTCGGAAAGTCCACGCTTATGAACCATCTGATCGGCCAGAAGATCGCAATCACAAGTAACAGGCCGCAGACGACCAGAGGCAGGATAGAGACAGTATTTACCAATGAGCGCGGTCAGATCATATTTCTGGACACCCCGGGTATGATCCGAAAAGCGGACAATAAACTCGGCGAATATCTGATTGACGTATCCAATAAGACGATCGGCGACGCTGATGTTGTGCTATGGCTCATCGAGCCGTCCTCTTACATAGGAAAGGGCGATCAGATGATAGCCGAGAAGCTGACAAAGAGCGGAAAGCCTGTCATCCTGATCATCAACAAGGTGGACACGATCGATAAGAAAAAGACTGCTGAGATTATCGAAGCCTGGAAAGGGGTCTGCCGCTTTAAGGACATTATAGCGGTTTCGGCCCTGAGGGCAGTCAATATGGATGAGGTCATAAACAGCATCATGAAAGAGCTTCCGGAAGGCCCGCTGTATTACGACGAGGAGACTGTCACTCAGGAAAATATGAGAGATATCGCGGCCGAAATTATTCGCGAGAAGGCCCTGCGTGCCCTCAATGAGGAGGTGCCCCACGGCATTGCTGTCGTGATCGAGACCTTCAAGGAGCGGTCAGATGACCTGACAGCAATTGAAGCCAGTATCATTACCGAGAAGGAGAGCCACAAAGGCATCATTATCGGCAAGGGAGGCTCCATGCTTAAGAAAATCGGAACTGATGCGAGAAGGGACATTGAAGAAATGACCGGGACACGCGTCTACCTGAAGCTCTTCGTCAAAGTGAGAAAGAACTGGCGGGACAGTGAGAGCGACCTGCGGGATTACGGTTACGACAGAAAGGAGCTGTAAATAGAGGAACATGACTGGATGCAGTAGAGGTGACAGGCGTTGTGCTCATAGCGCAGCCGATCGGGGAATATGATAAGCGCCTGGTCATTCTGACGAGGGAGAGAGGCAGGATCACTGCCTTTGCTAGAGGCGTGCGCAGACAGTCGAGCCCGCTGTTGGCTGCATCAAATCCGTTCGTTTTCGGAAAATTCAGCGTATATGAAGGCCGGAACGCCTATACGCTGCGCACAGTGGAAGTGGCTAATTATTTCACTGAGCTGGCAACATGCCAGCCGGGCGTCTATTACGGTTTCTATTTCCTCGAGCTGGCCGGCTATTATGGACGCGAAGACCTGCCGGCGGAGGGGATGGTCAATCTTATCTACGTAGCCCTGAAAGCGATACTTAAGGGGAGCGTGCCTCTAACGCTCATACGCAGGATATTTGAATGCCGTATGATGGCGGAAAACGGTGAATTTGCACCGCCGGATGAGGCGGCAGGTATAGATGTGAGCGCGAGATATGCTCTTTCTTATGTGGTTTCCTGCAGGGTGACGGAGCTATTCTCATTTTCACTCAGTTCCGAGGCGGAAAGAGATTTTACAAGGTATGTGAAACAGAGCCTTGCGCGCTGTGTCGACCGGAAGTTCCATTCACTCATGATGATAGAATAGAAAAATCTTTACAGAACAGATGATATTTTAGTATAATACATAAGATTGTCATAGTATGTAATTAATGAACTCAGGCTTCCTGCCCATTTTACACGGGCGGCCGAAGGACCGCTGTGTACTTAGGCGTGCGGGGAGTATCGTTCTTGAAAGTATTATTTCAGAGGCAGACAGTATGAGGAAAGCCGGAAGGCTCACTGTGTTCATGCTGACGCTTGCCCTGATCCTCTCTCTGTCCGGCTGCGGAGAGTTCCTGTAATCAGTCAACAGTCTGGAGATCGACAGCGGCGGATACGTCAAGGCTT
>JAFRCB010000215.1 GCA_017404585.1 Lachnospiraceae bacterium | reverse complement strand
GCTTTAATCTTCCGCTGGACGATATGCTCTCACTGAGCGGTGAAGACCATCTGATTGTACTTGGAGAAAAGTGAAATATCTGTATTAATTCATGGATTTGTAGTAAAATAGAGCTGTAAAAAGGGCACAGGAAGCGTAACGGAACTCAGCACGTCCGATGCGCTTCCTTTCTCAGATTATATCTGACTTTGCTGCCGGCCTGAACCGGAGGAAGCCGAAGTAACAGTGCAAATGCAGACTTAAGAAAGAGAGGCTTGAAAAAGTGCCGGAGAAAAAGATAATGTGGCCTCACGCTGCAAGGCCTGATTATAATAAAGCAGAATATGTCAAAGCGGAAATAGAGAAAATGCGGGCATTTGCATTCAAAGAACTGGATGAAGCCATGAGCATCAATAACCGGGTATATAAGAATATCTGTTTATTTTCTCTGATTGACTGCTTTGCGCAGGAGTATGCCAATTATCCCACCAGCGGACTGTCAAAGGCATTTTGTGATTTCATTCTCAAATTTCAGGATTGCTATGATTATCTGGAGCTGCCGGAACCGGTCACTCTTTTTTATGATTATGAACCTAAGCTGCGGGAGCTGGCGTCCGGGCCGGAAATGCCGGAACCGGAGTTTTCTAAGCCGATAACAGAGGTTTCTATAGATGATCTCGGACCACTCGACGGGCAGAAGGTCTCTGAGGTAATAAGGACCAATAAAGCAGAGGAAATACTGACTGTGATACGGCGCGAGGAGGGCAGAAAAGAAGCCAAAAATTACAGAAGGAACCACAGGCTGATCCATCTTATCTATAAGATGCGAAGCAAAGCGGTTCATGAACTAAGCCGTATGGGAAATGAAAATAAGTGGGAGATCGAGGACGGGCGGGATGAACCGTTTTACCGTGATATGGTCAGATTATATGAATTCGAAGGGAACATCGTGAGTGAGGATTTTTACGAGCTCGTTATTCCGAACCGATTCATTTATAATCTGACACAGAATACGCTCTCTAATTTTTTTGACTTCTGCATGAAGGAGCAGAGGCTTCCGCTCGAGAACAGGAGTAATTTTAAGAGAGCGGTCGATCTGACCTGGAGAGATTAGATTCATCAGCTCCTTTACAGTTCCGGGATTTGGCATTACACTTTTAGTGTAAATACGACATGACTTTTGAGTTATAAATATACGAGGGCATTATGCAGATCAAAATCAATGTCAGAAGCGCATCCCGGAAAAAGGCTGTGATTATGCAGCGAAGCTGTGAATATCCGGACCTGGCGATGACGGTAGAAGAGTTTATTGTGGAGACAGTCCGTCAAAATGTAAGAGAATACAATGAACGAAAAGACGCGATAGAAGTATTGCGTCTTTTTTCACGCGAACAAGGCGGAGAGCCGATTGAGGAACAACTGGAAGACATGGCCGCATCCGGCAAGGTCTCATACGGTGAGCCTATGGATGACCGGAAGGCGGATCCCGAGGCGGCTGTAAAGAATGCGGTGCAGTGTTTCGAAGACGGGATGGTCGCTCTTTTTGCCGACGGCGTGCGGTACACAAAGAAAGACGAGACGATCCCGCTTAAGGATCAGAGCGAAGTGACATTTGTACGGCTGGTATTTCTCGCCGGCCGAATGTGGTGAAAGGCGCGGTCTGCCAGTTGGCAGGTCAGACCTGGTGACCGGCGCGGTCTGTCAGTTGGCAGGTCAGATCAGGTGACCGGCGCGGCCTGCCAGTTGGCAGGTCAGATTTGGCGACCGGCACCGGGCAGTTTGAGAGAGGGAAGATGACGAACCAGCGAAGGGAGACAGAAATGGCATACGATTATAATTCCCGGACAAAATGGGAGAAAGAAAGGCTCGAAGAGTGGAACAGAGAACATCAAAAGAAGATCAACCGGCTCCCAAAGGAGAAGAAGGAGATCTTTGACGAAGTGCGAAGCTTCAGCAATTATCCTCACTGCGGTTTTCCTGTTATCAATAAATGGGGCAGAGAAAAGGTAAAAGCTGCAGCGGGTAAGACTCTGAAGGAGATCATTTATGACGGCTGCTTAGAAATCATTGATATCCTGGTGCCGGAGCAGTACAGGGGGGACTTTGACTACATGCTGGATCAATTTGCCGCATTCCAGTACTCAAAAGCCCTCTTCAGACCGACCGTCAGAACAGCCGATCCGGGAGCCCACATCCTGGACGCTTTCGGACTCATGCAGGCCTATAAGGTCCTGGGAATCTATGGCATTACGCCGTTGGAGTATCTGACTGAAAAACGGGCGGACGGGGAGTCGATCGACCCGGAACTACTCGACTTCAAGCGCAGCGACAGCTTCGCCAGGGACCTGCATATGGCGCAGTTCGAGGATATTCTGGCGGCAAGGATCGATAAGGATGACGCCGCTATTATAGAGGCTGTCCGGGAGGCGATCCTCAGCGACAATAATACGGTGATCGTCACTGTTCCGCTCATCAGAGGCATTGTAAAATCCAAAAATCATGAGCTGCATGAACTGCTTGCCAAGTTCCTGGTCGCTGCGAGGCTCCAGGAAGGTGTGCGCCAGGCGGTCTGCGAGAATGCTGACTGTGGGCGGGCGGAAGCGTTTCTGACCATACTCGGGGCTATCTGCGACAATGATCTGCTGAGGTTCTCGGCGGTGAAGAGGGCGATTGCGACGTGGACGGGTATCTGCAATCTTGAATCTATGGACAGGATCTCCGCAAAGCTTCTTGATGACATAAATGAGGCAATAAATGACCGGGCGAAGGCCCTTGAGATGACCCGGACCGAAGACAGCATGAAGATCGTCACCGGGCTCTGGGCCCTCGGCTTCTATGAAGCGCGGGACGCGGTTGACCGCATGCTCGAGATCGTGGAGACGGGAACGAAGAACCAGCGGCTGACGATTTCCTATTACAACCGCTTTATGCAGTACTCTCCACACAGCGAAAAAGCTGCAAATAAAATAATCGAGACCTACCCGGACGACCCGCAGATGGCAGCGGCCTTTATGCCCACTTACCACGACGCGGTGGATACCGTCATCCGGCACTGCATCCGCGATGAAAATAATAAGCTGGTCTACAGTACATTTGATAAGGAGCTGAAATTCCTCCCGCTGAAAGTCAGTGAGATCTTTGACAGTGAAGAGCAGGCAAGAATGCATTACGGAATCCTCAAAAATCTTGCGGACGGCATGAAGAAGCGGAAGATCGAGTTTGCGCCGATGATTTTCCCTTGGTACGGCGTGGAGCTCGATAAGAGCGACCTCACCCAGAGGATGGTCATGATTGCCTACGCACTGCAGGATATGGACCTCATCGATGAGGTCTGCCTGCGCCTTACGGACATCACAGATTCCTATTACAACACCCGCTGGAACTACCTCTGTGTCCTTCTGCACGACCCGAAAACAAAGGTCCAGAAAGACGCGCTGATCGACTATGTGGCGGACAAGGAGAGTTATACCAGAAATGCTGCCTGGCAGATGCTGAAAAGGCTGCCGCTGACGCAGGGGGATGTGCAGCGGCTGGAGAAACATTTGCGCCTTAAGAATGAGGAGACAAGGCGGCATGTCATTAGTCTCCTTGAAGAGCAGAAGGAGCCGGAGCTTGTTTTGAGCATCCGAAGGCTTCTCGCCTCCGAAAAGGAGCAGATCCGCCTTGCGGGTCTCGATATGCTCAAGAGGCGGAGCGAAGCAAGTGACAGTGCGAAGAAAGATGCCGCAGCGCTACTTGCGGAAGTCATACCGAACAGTGAGAGCCTTACAGACAAGGAGAAAGTCCTGTACGCGGAGATCGCCGGAAGCACGGGTGCGGCCGATATTCTGAACACGAAGGGCTACGGTCTGTATGATCCGGCAGCAAGTTACGAGCCGGTTCTGACCTTGAAGATTGATGCAGCGGGGAGAGAGTCTGGGTCGTCTTCGGGTGAGGCCGGAGGAATTTCCGGCACGGACGAAGCAGGAAAAAAGACCGGGCTCGGACGGGCAGCAGGGTTCCTCAGGAAGCTGTTTGCCGGTGCCGCGGAACCGGATGAAAAAGAGCTGCTGAAAGATTTCTTCAGTCTGAGCGAAACAGAGCTGGATGGGTATTTTGACAGGATTCGTGCATTTGTCATAGAACACGGGAAACTCGAGTACACCGGCGCGAACGGAGATAAGCAGCTGCTCGAGAACGGACTTTATGTTACCAATTATGACTACAAAGGAGAGTACTGGACCCGCTATCCGTTCCCTGAGCTCTGGGATGAAGTCTATGACACGATCATCAAAGACCCGAAGGTGTTCTTTAACCTGCGGTATGCTATAGAGACGGGTTTCGATGATACTACGGTAAAGGACATGGACTCTTACCTGAAGGCGGAGAAGACTATCTTCGGAAATGCCTGGTCAGGCTATCACTATAATGATCCAAAGTATATTAGCAGCCACGGCGGTCACAGCATCTATCAGACGATTTTCGGTATTATTTCGAGCAGGAAACATCTGGTTCTTCCTTCCGAGGTTGCGCGGGCAGCCGTCCTTGCGGCAATTCGCCTGCCGGAAGAGATCCGCTGGATGGAGAAGGTGCCGTCCCGCTATGAGAATTATCTCAGCCCGCAGCGGAAGACGATCTGCTTCCTCCGCACCAATAAGTTCAGTTCCATACTGGCCCGTGCATGCCACTATGAAAATGACGATGAGTTCCGCGCGGTATTCCCGCTGCTCTACCAGGTGGATCAGGTGTATCGGTTCGACGGGCATGAGCCGACGGTCAATTACACCAACAATTCGCGCAATATTCTTTCGATGTATTCCTATGTGAAAGCCCATGAACTCGGCATTATCACGAAGGATTTTTTATACAAGGCAGCCTTTGAGATGGTAGGCCTTAGGTTCGCGCTCGGCGAGCTGGCGGAACTATTCCGACCCAATATCACGATCTCAGCGATCCGGAACCTGAAGGAATACGCGCCCTGCGACATGGAAAAGCGGACGGTAGATAAGAACTGCCGATTCTATAGACTGTGCGAGAAAATGTACGGGAAGTTGGTCAATCTGATCCTGGATGTGGAGCTCGTGCGCGGTGACACGCCGACGATCTTTTCGGGAGCTGTCTCCCGAATTTCCCGGATCGAGAGCATTCCGAGACTCATGCAGATCCTGCTCGCGCTTGGCAAAGATCCTCTGGACAGGAATACCTACTATTCATATACCAGCGGGAACGGGAAGAAAGAGT
>JAFRCB010000214.1 GCA_017404585.1 Lachnospiraceae bacterium | reverse complement strand
TTCAGCCGCGACGGGGAGGCTTTTCTTATCGATGACGGGGCTACGGTCCTTGACTTTGCGTTCGCGCTGCACAATGAAATCGGCCTTCACTTTAAGTACGCGACGATCGATGAGACAAAAGCCTGGATGCCGGCCCACACCCGTCTGAATGAAGGCGACATGGTCACGATCGTGACGGACGAGGAAGCGAAACCTTCATTCAAATGGATCAATTACGTCTGTACCAACAAGGCGAAATCAACTCTGGCAAAGTACTTCGAGAGAGTATACGGAGCACAGTGAGGAAGAATAATGGAATATTATAATCGCGATAAAGAGATCCGGGAAGCAATCGAGGCGGGTGAACGCGCCCTGGCAAGCCTTCGGAAGGCGGATGAAAAGCTGGGCAGCGCCCGAAATTGGGGACTTCTGGATATAATCGGCGGAAATTTCTTTACCGGGATGCTGAAGCATGCCCGTCTGGCAGGAGCCAGCCGCTGCGTTGAGGATGCCAAGATCGATCTGCGGAAGTTCCAGCAGGAGCTCAGTGACGTGCAGGGGCTTGACTATATTAATGTGGACGTCGGGGATTTTATGACATTTGCCGACTTTTTTCTTGACGGATTTATCGTGGATTTCATGGTCCAGCAGAAAATAAGCGATGCGCGCCGCCAGGTGAATTCCGCGATAACAAGGACAGAGTTCCTTCTTTCCCAGCTCAGGGAGGCTAAGTATAACTAATAATGACAGAGAAAGCGAAGATGACACAATACGAAAAGATGACCGCGACGCCTATCCCGCGGCTGATCGCGACCCTTTCGGTCCCGACAATCATCAGCATGCTGGTCACGAACATTTATAATCTCGTTGACACAGCTTTTGTCGGAAGGCTTGGGACGAGCGCAAGCGGGGCGGTCGGCATAGTTTTCGGATTTATGGCGATAATCCAGGCTTTCGGATTCATGTTCGGTCAGGGCTCGGGCAGCATCATCTCGAGAGCCCTCGGGGCAAGGGATACGGAGACCGCTTCCCGGACGGCTTCGACGGGATGTTTCGGCTCATTTATGTGCGGAGCCGCTATCACGGTCATTGGATTTGCAAATATTGACCGCATCGTCTTCGCGCTCGGCTCCACGGAGACAATCGCACCCTATGCGAAAACATACATATCTTTTATTCTCGCGGCCGCTCCGTTCATGGCCATGTCATTCACGATGAACAATATTCTCCGCTACGAAGGCAAGGCAGCGCTTGGCATGATCGGCCTTATGACCGGGGCGATTCTCAACATGGCCGGCGATCCGATCTTCATGTTCGCTATGCACATGGGCATTGCGGGTGCCGGGCTTTCGACCTGCCTCAGTCAGATCGTGAGTTTTGGGATCCTCCTCGGAATGTTCATGACGAACCGCACCGAGAGCCGTCTTTCTTTATCCAATGTGAGCCGGCACAATATTGCCCTGCCCGCCAACATTATGGCGACCGGCTTTCCCAGTCTTCTCCGTCAGGGTCTCAATTCCTTCACCACGGTCCTTCTGAATACCAACGCCGCCGTATACGGCGATGCGGCTGTGGCTGCAATGAGTATCGTCTCGCGAATTTCGTTTTTCGTCATCTCCATCGGGCTTGGCATCGGTCAGGGATTCCAGCCTGTCAGCGGTTTTAACTATGGAGCGAAAAAGTACAGAAGACTTCGTCAGGGCTATAAGACAACGATCATCATGATGACCTGCGTCATAGTTTTCGGAGCATCTATAGTGCTGCTCAATCTTGAAAATATGATCGGCCTTTTCAGGGATGATCCGGAGGTCATCGGAATAGGGACGAGGGCCTTGAAGCTCCAGATGTTCTCGCTGATCTGTCTGCCGCCCTGCATGTCGACCGAGATGCTCTATCAGAGTACCGGGAGGCGGCTCGGGGCGACGCTGCTCAGCGCTCTCCGGAACGGTCTTATCTTTATTCCTGCCCTGCTCATACTGACACAGCTGAGGGGTCTTTCCGGAATTCAGGAGGCCCAGCCTGTCGCTCAGGTTCTTGCTCTGCCTTTGACGGTGCTTCTCGGATGGATGTTTTTCCGGAAGCTGCCGAATGAAGATATGTAAGCGGAAAATGGTCTACACCTCTAAAGACGTATTTAGACCGGAATAAGATCTGAATATAATGCAAGGCGGCCGCGCTTTTGACGCGGCCGCCTGTTAATTTGAAGAAGTCTGCAGTGTGCAGCCTTTTGTTATACCCGGATAAACCCGAATCCGAACAGTACAATCATGATGATGATCGGGATCAGCATGCTTCCGAACATTCCCATCGCTGCAGCTACAACGAAAAGCAGCGGGCAGAAGAAGAAGAGTCCTAAGCCGAAAACGAATTTCAATGCGCCCCACGCAAGCTTTAATCCGATTTTTACAACGCTAAATAACAAAATAATAAGAATGATTGCTCCCAACATATCTTTGTCCTCCTTTATATGCCTTATTCATACGGCGAATTCTGTGGTCATGATATAGAAAAAGACCCTTATCATGATCACATGTCATGATAAAAGTCTCGCTGTCAATGCTCACCGGGTGCATGAGGCACCGTCCTGACGGTATTCGCTCCGGCGCTGCCGGCCGCTACTCCCTTTTATCTGGGAGTATAATATCACAGGCAGAATCGGTATTCAAGTACTGAATTATGAAAATTCTGTGTCTTTTCGTACAGCGAAAAAAACGTGATATAATATTCATGGTTTGGAGAATGTAAACTCTCCGTGAGAATATGACATGTCGGTGTAACTGATTGTATTCAATGTGGAATTTCAATAAGAAGGTATAGAGAGGAGAAAATTATGGATTTCAGAAAAATCGTTCGTAATCAGAATCTCATGAGCGGAATTCTGCTGGTGCTCCTTGGCATCATGTTCCTTCTGACTCCGACCTACGCTCTGACGAGTGTCGTAAGAATAGGAGGATGGCTTCTGGTCATCAGCGGTGTCATGGGAATCATAAGCAGCATGCGTTTTGGAGTGGACGCGCAAATCATCGGGCCTGTCCTCATACTTCTGGTTGGAATATGGTTCGTTCGCAGTCCGTATTCTGTGATATCTTATGTCAATATCCTGTGTGGGATTATTCTGTTAATAAGTTCGATCACTGCGCTGACCCAGTGGGGCAGAAGGTCGACAGCCCAGACGATGCTCATTATTGCCGGTATCGTGTTCGGTGTGATGATCCTGCTCGATCCTTTCCGGCTGACCAACATGATCGTGCGTCTGGTCGGGATTGCTCTGATTTACCAGGGCGCGGTGAACTTTTCTGTTGCCGGAAGATTGCGCTGAACAAAGTCCCTCGCTTTATCTTGAAAGCGAGATTTCATTGAGTATACGCCGGTCTCTGTCGCCCCCGCTGTCGGCTTGTCGACAGCGGCCGGCTGTTTTACTTGCAGTATTCCCAGTTTTCGTCTAAACTAAAGGAAGATTTTTTCTGGAGGATATTCCGTATGATCAGATTTACAGGATTCGATTTCGACGACACAGCCCGCTACTCAGAATATCTGGGTAAAAGCATCCAGATCCCGTCTGACCTCTCACCACTTAAGATATTTGCGCTCAGAATCATCACCGAGGAGAACGATAACATGGACGTTCTTCGCGGCTACGAGGCAGACCTGTGCTGGCACAAGGTGTTGGTCGGTGACAGCGAGTACTGGGCAGCTCCGATGGGCGACTGGGATGCAGTGGACTGGAGGGATGTATTTGAAAAGAACGTCCCCGCGGGAACTACGTTCAGACTGGTGCCGGAATATCTTGCCAACCTGTGGAAGAAAAAACTGGGCAGTGCTGTCACGATCACTGAGGATCGGGACAGCTGGGACTATATTCTTTCGATGGACAGGCTGAAGGACCCGGAGAGCGGGACGCTGGAGCAGTTCCGCCGTTACCGCAATGTTTTTCAGGAGAACTATGAGTACACGATTGAGGAGTTTTCTCCTGACGTATTTGATGAACTCCGGGAATTCCAGACAGAGACGGCGGAGGACATAGAGAGCAGCATTTCGGACAGCGAGGCAGCCAATTTTTTCGAGAACGGACTGCTTTTTGTGCTGGATTCATGGGATGCTTTTCCGGAAGCTTTCAAGTCCCTGTACGGTTTCCTGATCAAAGTCGATGACGAGTGCGTTGCCTACGTGATCAATGAGCGGATCGACGCTTCCAATGTCATCGGAACATTCTACGGGGCCAAGTCCGAGTATGAGGGCATAAATGAATTCGCATACTGGCTCGACGCAAAACGCAACTCCGAGCGGGGAATCCTTACAGTTAACATAATGAATGATATTGGCGAGCCGCATCTTCGCGATTTTAAGGAAAACCTCTCACCGCTCGTTATGCTGAGAAAATACACGGTGACATATGATCCGGCAGCAGCAGACAGCGAACCGGTCGTGCATACGGTCGCTGCCAGGGGCCTTTGGCTTTCTACTTTGAAGGAGGGCAGTAAGCTTATGGTCGCGCTCTCGGGCAGACTGGATACACCTGCGGCACCAGGTGCCCAGAAGGAAATCATGGGTGCGCTTCAGGACGTTACGGAGCTTGTCTATGACCTGGAGAATCTTGAGTATATCTCATCTGCCGGCCTCAGGATCCTGATCTCATCTCTGAAGGAGATGAAGGCGAAGGACGGCAGCATGACTTTGATCAATGTGAGTGAGGGTGTGCGAGAGATTCTTGACCTGACAGGTTTCGGGCTTATACTTGATATTCAGTGACAAATCAGGGACGGTTCTTTTTACGTGAGATTTTTCGCGTGAAAAGAACCGTCCCTTGCTATATAATTAAAACATGAAAGAATGACTTGATTCCGCTCTGCGCGTCGGAGCAGACGGAGTCACCCCGGCTGAAACAGACTAGACTTTACGGAGAGAGATGACTATGAAAGAAATTCAAATGCTGAAAGACGGAAACAGGAAATACCTGCAGGCAAAAAAAGAAATCGGAGATATTTCCGAGGCTATACGCGAAGACACCTGCCGGAACGGACAGCACCCATACGCGCTGATTATCACATGCTCAGACGCCAGAGTGGTCCCGGAGGCCATTTTCCAGGCCGGAATCGGCGATCTCTTCATTATAAGAGTCGCCGGCAACGTAATAGATAACCATCAGCTAGGCAGTATCGAGTACGCAGCCCTTCACCTTGGAGTGAATCTGATCGTCGTTATGGGACACACGCACTGCGGGGCAGTCGATGCGGCCATTAACCATGCGCCGGAGGGATATATCCGCTTCATTACCGACGAGATCAGATCTGCCATCGGCGATGAGACGGATCCCTATAAGGCAAGCTGCCTCAATGTCAGGCGCAGCATTGATCTGATTGAATCAAGTCTTGTCATACAGCTCGACGAGGAGGAAGAGGGACTTCGCGTAATCGGCGCTATGTATGATATAAAGACCGGTGAAGTAACATTTCTGGATGAGTAAAATGCTATTGTGTCAAGGAGACAGAGCTCCGAAGTTTATGCGGAAGGCTGTACCGTTGACAGGCGAATCGCGCACAGGGCACATGAATCTTATGACCGGAAAGGAGAGGCTTATTATGAATATTTATCCGGCTGCGATTGACCATGTTACCCGCTACGGTGAAATCTATGCCGCAGCTTTTTCCGGCGAGCCGTGGAACGACCCATGGAAACCGGAAGATGCCGAAATTCACGTACGCGAACTGCTGGAAACAAAAACGGCTTATGGCCTTGAGTATGTGGATAACGGAAAAATCGTAGGTTTTCTCGTCGGCACT
>JAFRCB010000213.1 GCA_017404585.1 Lachnospiraceae bacterium | reverse complement strand
GGGGACGGTTCTTTTCACGTGGAAAATCCCACGTGAAAAGAACCGTCCCTAATTCGCGCTCTTGTGAACCTGCACCAAAACATGTTATCTTAATCCGTAGGATAATAATCCGCAGAAGAAACAGAGCATATTATTTGGTTACGGAGATGCAGATGATGGAACGGCTTGGTTATTACAATGGAAACTACGGTCCACTGGAACAGATGATGATACCTATGAACGACCGCGTATCGTGGTTCGGTGACGGCGTGTACGATGCCGGGCCATGCAGAAATTACAAGATTTTTGCGCTTAATGAGCACGTAGACCGTTTTTTCAGAAGTGCGGACAAACTAAAGATCGTCATGCCGGTAACAAAAGATGAACTGAAAGACCTGCTGAACGATCTTGTAAAAAAGATGGATACAGGGAACCTCTTCGTATACTATCAGGTCACCCGCGGAACGGGCGTCCGCAAACACGCTTTTACCGAGGGAGCGGGAAATCTCTGGATTACGCTTAACCCTGCCGAGATCTCGGACGGACACACGCCCATACAGCTGGTGACAACGGAGGATACACGGTTCTTCCATTGCGATATTAAGACACTCAATCTCATTCCCTCTGTGATGGCATCGCAGAAGGCGGCGGAGAACGGCTGCGCCGAGGCTGTCTTCTATCGTCCTGGCGGGCGTGTCACAGAATGTGCTCACAGCAACGTTCACATTCTGAAAAACGGCATTCTCTACACCGCCCCGACAGATAATCTGATCCTGCCCGGCATAGCCCGCGCTCATCTTCTTCGCGCCTGCTCCGCTTTGGGCATTGCGTATAAGGAAGAGGCCTTCAGCCTTGAGGAGCTGTTCGACGCAGATGAAGTCATTGTCACAAGCTCGAGCAATCTCTGTCTGCGCGCGGACCAGATCGACGGGATCAAAGTCGGGAATAAGGACTACGATACATATGAAAGGCTGCGAGAATATCTTCTGAATGAGTTTTATCAGGCGACAACGTAAAAGGGGCTGCCGCATTGAGGCGCGCCATCAATATATGGCAGACGTTATTTGCAAATGTCTGCCATATATATTGGTGACACCGTCTAATGCGATAGCCCCTTTTCTTAATCAGATTGATATTTTATTCCATATATGGTATTGTAATGGATGCAAAATCCTTTAAAGGAATTATTGTGACATTCTTCAAGAGACAACATCCATTATTAAAACGCTTACAAGGAATTATCATGGAGGCAAGCCTATGAATCTCGAAGAAATCCGACAAAAAAAGAAGCAGTATGGATATACCAATCTTCAGATGGCCGAAAAATCCGGTCTGCCGCTGGCAACAGTGCAGAAAGTACTTGGCGGAACTACCAAAGCCCCGAGGTATCAGACTATACAGGCACTAGCATCTGTTTTCCCGCAAGAAACGCAATACAGCACGAAACCCGAATCCGCGCCGAACGTAGTCCGGGAACCCGGTGCGGCTTATGCAGCTGAGGCACGCCCAAAGCAGCGTTATCCCCGTCAAGGAAGTTACACCATCGATGATTACCTGGCTCTGCCGGATGATCAGCGCGTGGAGTTAATTGACGGCGTAATTTATGACATGAGCGCTCCCTCAACGCCCCATCAGCTGATTGGCGGGGAAATATATGCGATTCTGCGAGAATTTTTATTGCGGAAAAATGGAGCCTGTGTTCCTTTTATTGCCCCAGTGGATGTCCAGCTTGATATGGACAACAAGACCATGGTCCAGCCGGATGTATGTGTGGTATGCGATCACTCAAAGATCAATCGGGTAAGAATTTTCGGCGCACCTGATTTTGTGGTGGAAGTATTATCTCCCTCCACGAAAATGAAGGACATCCTGATCAAGATGAAAAAGTATCACAGTGCAGGTGTGCGGGAATACTGGATGGTTGATCCGGATGCGGAGACGATCACGAAAATACTTTATCAGCCTCCGACGGAAGAGCTTCCCGATGGAGATATGAAGATGGAAATCTATCCTTTCTCCACCCCGGTTCCGGTCGGCATTTTCAATGATGAATGTGTGATAGATTTTGAGGGAATCAGGGAACGGTACGCGTTCATGTTCAGTGAATAATGTCCGCCATCGTCTTCCCTTCTCCGACAAGTCCGCTGAAGTCATTTGTAAACTGAACAATAGCGGCGTCTATCGCCGCGTTCTTCACCAGAGCGTCGATGACATCCGGCGCGACTGTAACAGCCTTCACACCGTATTTTGTCAGCTCAAGGACCTGCTGGCTGTTCTTGAAGCTTGCGGCGAGAAGGCCGCTGTCAAGTCCGTTTGCGTTAATCGCGTCATGGATGTCCTTGGCGACCTGCACACCGTCAAAGCCCATGTTATCGATGCGGTTCACATAGGGAGCCACATACTCCGCGCCGCACTTGGCTGCAAGAAAGCCCTGCATTGCTGTGTAGATCGCAGTGCCGATAAAACGAATTCCTTCTTTCTTAAGCTGCTTCATGGCTTTGAAGCCTTCGGGAATACACGGAATCTTTACCAGTGTGGTCTTTCCAAGCTCTTCCACGATCCTGTGGGCTTCTTCGACCATACCTTCTGCTGTTGAGGCCGTAGCCTGCACGAACAGCTCGCCGTCCTCACCGATGATGGAACGGATCTCCTTCAGGACCTCATAGGGATCTCTTCCCGTCTTTGCCAGAATAGAAGGGTTGGTGGAAACACCATCGATTGGGTAATATTCATAAATGCGGCGGATCTTTTCTACATTTGCGTCATCGATACAAAATTTCATCTTATTCCTCCTCGTATGGCATCCCTGTTACAGTCTGTTCCTGCCCCGGAGATGCCATTTGTTTCAAATGTTTTCCAACTATCGGCTCCGTCAGACACGTTCGCTTCTTATCATATTTTATAATGTTTGTTCTGTTCTGCCAATAATATCATCCTGCGTCGCCTTGCTTAGGACATTGAAAAATGCGCTGTAACCGGCCACGCGGACAATCAGGTCTTTATGCTTCTCCGGGTGGGCCTGCGCGTCCAGAAGAGTCGCTTTGTCCACCACATTGTACTGCACATGATAGCCCTCCAGGCGGTTGAAGAATGTGCGGACAATGAATTCCAGTTTCTTTGTGTTCTCCTTTGTGGAGAGCATCGCAGGTGTGACCTTCTGGTTCAGAAGTACTCCACCTGTGATTTCATGGGTCGGAAGCTTGGATACGCTCTTGAACACTGCCGTCGGACCATGCTTATCCATGGAGTGGGCGGGAGAACATCCCTCTGCGAGGGGTTCCTTCGCGTGGCGTCCGTCGGGGGTGGCCATTGTGCCGACGCCCTGGCCGACATTTGCGGAAATCGAAGATGTTCCGCCGTAACGGATACCGCCGATCGGGCCTCTGCCGAAGCGGGTATTTTTATACTTCTTCATCTCATCGAGGTAAGACGCGTAGGCGTTGACGACCAGTTTATCCGCATAATCATCATCGTTTCCGTACTTGGGTGCGTCATTAATGAGCATCTGGCGGATTAGCTCTCCCTCTTCGCCGGCGAAGTCTGTCGCCAGCGCATTCATCAGCTCATCACGTGAGATTTTCTGCTCTTCGTATACAAGTTTCTTAATTGCGGAGAGGCTGTCTGCCATATTTGCAATACCCACCTGCAGACCGGAGATAAAATCGTAGACGGCACCGCCCTCCTTGATCGTCTTGCCGCGGCTCAGACAGTCCTGAGTGAGGCAGGAGCAGAGGATGTCCGGCACCTCTCGCTCGCTGGCGATGTCGATTGCATTTTCAACAATGACACTTGCGCGGGTCAGTTCGCGGATCGCGGCGTCCCATGCTTTCATGAGATCATCAAAAGATTCCATATCCCGAAAATTTCCGTAATCTTTCACGAACCTCTTTCCGCTGGTCACATCAATGCCATTGTTCATGACCATGAGAAGAAT
>JAFRCB010000025.1 GCA_017404585.1 Lachnospiraceae bacterium | reverse complement strand
ATGCAGATCAATGAGAAACAGCTGGCACAGGTAAATCATCAGATCCAGCGTCTGATCGCGGCGGACAATTTCTACGGAAAACGCCTCAAAGAGGCGGGCGTAGACCACGTCAGCAGCGTTGAGGACTTCCTGAATCTGCCTTTTTCCGAGAAGCAGGATCTTCGTGAAGCATATCCGCTCGGACTTATGACCTGTAAAGAAGAGGAGGTCGTCAGGATCCATTCGTCATCCGGTACAACCGGAATGCCTGTCATTATTCCCTTTACCGCCAAGGACGTCGACGACTGGGGCGAGATGTTCAAGCGCTGCTATGAGTTTGCCGGAATCACCAAAAAGGACCGCATTCATATTACCCCCGGATACGGCCTGTGGACTGCAGGTATCGGCTTCCAGAACGGCTGCGAGAAACTCGGCGCGATGGCGATCCCCATGGGACCCGGCAACACCAACAAGCAGCTGCAGATGATGATGGACCTGAAGTCCACAGTTCTCTGCTCCACATCCTCCTATGCCCTGCTCCTCGCTGAGGAAATTGAGAAGCGCGGTATCCGGGATAAAATCCACCTGAAAAAGGGCGTCATCGGTTCCGAGAGATGGGGCAAAGCGATGCGTGAGCGTATTCAGAGCATCCTGGGTATTGAACTCTACGATATCTACGGTCTTACAGAAATCTACGGACCCGGTATCGGCATCAACTGCCCGAATTCCGAGTACATGCATATCTGGGACGACTATATTTACCTCGAGATCATCGATCCGCAGACCGGAGAGAACCTGCCGGACGGCGAGTGGGGCGAGATCGTCATCACGACACTCGTGAAGGAGGGAGCTCCGCTCATCCGTTACCGCACGCACGACCTGTCCCGCATCATCCCGGGTGAGTGCGCATGCGGCAGAACGTATCCGCGCATCGATATCATTAAGGGCCGCACCGATGATATGATGAAGATCAAGGGTGTCAATGTATTCCCGGCCCAGATCGAGGAAGTTATCGCGAAGTGTGATGGCGCTTCCAGCGAGTACCAGATTCGTATCTCTCACTTCGAGGGACGCGACACGATGCGCCTCTACGTCGAGGCAGTCGACGGCAGCGTAGACTTCGAGGATCTCGGAAAGAGAATCGCCCGAAAGACAAAGGCAGCTATCGGCTTCACTCCGATCGTCAAGATCGTCGAGAACGGACTCCTTCCGAGAAGCGAGAAGAAGTCGAAGCGCGTTATCGACGAGCGCTATCAATAATCATAAATGGACGATTGAGCCCCGAATGTCCAAAAGGCATTCGGGGCTATTGTTTTGCGCATTTTTATCTGGTAGTCTTCCAGTGTATGCATTTTTGTATACTTATAGTATATCTAAGCCTCGTCAGGAGAAGTATACACTGCCTGTAAATTGGGCGTAATGCTTGTAGAAGCGGGGGTCTTCCCCACTGAGATAAAAAGGAGCAGCAGTGACAATAAGAGAAATCATATTTGAAAGCATAGAAAAATACAGCGAACTAAAATCCTTCAGCTTCCCGACAAAAGACGGAGTGGTGAATAAGACTTACTGCGCGCTGGGTGAGGATCTCGGGCGGATGAGGGGAGTGCTGGAAAGGGACGGATTTGCACGAGCCCACATCGCCATCGCCGGAAAGAATTCTTACCCGTGGGTCGTAACGTATCTGAGCGTGATTACCGGGGAAGGCGTGGCGGTCCCGCTCGACGCGTCGCTTCCGGATGACAACCTCATATGGCAGCTGAACCAGGCCGACGTGACCTGCGCGTTTATCGAGAGCTCGAAAAAGGACCTCATCGCGAGGGCTAAGGCTGAGTGCCCGCAGCTGGCAAAGGTCATTGTTCTCGGAAATGATGTTATGCCCGGCGCTGACGCGACCTGGGGCAGTTATATGGAAACGGGCACGGACGAACTGGAAGCCGGCAATGCGAAAAATGATGCTGACGCAGCTTCAGCCGGCAATGCAGAAAACGATGCAGTCGCAAAAGGCACCTATGATTCTCCGATCAATGTGGATGTGGAAAGACCGGAGGATGCAGTCTGCACGATCATGTTCTCTTCGGGAACGACAGGCGTGTCCAAGGCCATCATGCTGACTCAGGGCAACCTCGGAGCGGAGGTCACGAATCTCTTCTACCACACTGAGCCGGGAACAGTGCTGTTCTCCGTGCTTCCGATCCACCATGCATTCTGCCTGTCTGTCGACGTGCTGACGGCAATCAAGCTCGGCGTAAACACCTGCATTAACGACAGCGTCGGTCATCTCATGAAGAATCTCAAGACATTTGAGCCGCAGGTCATTCTGATGGTCCCGCTCATGGTGGAGACGATTTACAAGAAGCTCAAGTCCGTGAACCGGCTCATCCCGAAGAAGCTGGTGGGCCGTGAGGTGTTCGGCAAGAGGCTGAACCACATTATCGTCGGCGGCGCGTATCTGGATCCTATGTATGTTACGGAATTCCGCAAATACGGAATCACGATCTGGCAGGGCTACGGAATGACGGAGACGTCTCCGGTCATCGCGTTCAACGGTGAGAGAGGAATCTCGGACGGTTCGGTCGGCCGCCCGATAGACAACACGGAGGTGAAAATCGAGGACGGTGAGATCCTGGTCAGGGGCGATATTGTCATGAAGGGCTACTACAAGATGCCCGAGGAGACGGCGGAAACCCTGAAGGACGGATGGAT
>JAFRCB010000212.1 GCA_017404585.1 Lachnospiraceae bacterium | reverse complement strand
TAGCGGAAGTGCCACGGCTCATAGATGATGCCCGTAACATCCTCTTTTCCGTCCGGGAATCTGACGATGAACCCGTAATCCTGGCAGTGAGCTTCCATCCACTGGTACATGGCCGTATCTTCAAGGATCGCGCTCTTATACTCGTAGTACTGATCGGTTATATCTGCCGCAAGACCGGTCTGGTGCTCTGATGTGCCCGGCCGTGCAACGATCGTGGCGGCAGTCTCCTCGTCATACTCCTCGCACTTCTTCTCGAAGAGATACTTCTGAAGATCGTAGCTGCGATAGCCGGATGACAGGTAAACTGTATTGCCCGCATCCCGGCAGTCCGACACGAATGACTCCATCGCATCATAGATTCGATAATCGACTTCAATATCCTCGATCTGGACGACATCCGGATAATAGTCCTCTATCGAATTCCAGGGATTTGCGAGTACATATTCCCAACTGTTAATATCTATGTCCGGCTTGTCGGCATAGGGATCGGGAGTCGGCGTGGGGGTCGGCTCCGGAGTCACTGTCGAAGCAATCGACGCATCCACGGTTCCGTTCCCGGCTGATGCCGCGTCTGCCCCTGCGGCATCCCCGCCGGAAAGAGCAGTCTTCCCGGCCGCACTGCCGGTATCCTTATCAGACCCTGCCGATGTCAGATTCCGTACAGTTGATACGCATAGAAGCACTGCACAGGCAGCCATAAGCACCCTGAAGGCAAGAAGCTCTCCGCCGGTCAGGTTCTTCTTTCTCTTCTTTTTTCTTCTTTGTGTTGCCATTAATATCTCCGAATCATTCTTCCACTGTCATTTTCAATGCGTCAACATACCCTACCACGCGCTCGCGGTAGTGCGAGGGAAGTTCATTGATATCTCGAAGGAGCCTGTACTCGGCCGAGTCGCGCCTGAGTACAACGTAATCGACTTTCCACTTACTGCTGTCATCTGTACCCGTCAGAAGCTCCGACGGACTTATTTCAAGAACATCACAGATGACCATGATCTTATCCGCTGCCGGATTGACATGTTTGCCTTTCCAATCGCTGATCGTACTCTGCGGGATACCCGTCTTCATTGCAAAGTCTTTCTGGGATATTCCCTTCTCCTTCAGGACCTGAAAAATTCTCTCGCTTATTATCATAGTGAACCCCTCTCTCAACTATAAAATGGCTATTTCAGCGTTACAGTATTAATTTCTATCCCATTATCGTATAAGAACTGAATAATTTCAATGAAAGAACAGTATTTATTCGTAAAAAACCTTTAAAAATCTCCTTTCCCCCATGTATTTTTCCACAATCCCGACCCTTTTTAAGCTGTTTTTATTGTCATTTTTGCCACACTCATATAAAATATAGGATAGTGGGACCGCATAAACTGCAGTCCTTGAACGCGTACGTTATAAAAATCCTTAGGAGGTGGCTACCTTGAAACAATGGACTCTTGAAGAGCGCTACAGAGTGCTGCAGAGCGCGGATGAAATCAAAGATCTCTATGATCGTATCCAGACATCCAACTACCGTCAGAAATACCATGTACAGCCGATGACCGGTCTTTCCAGTGATCCGAACGACTTCGCCTACTACAAGGGAACATGGCATCTGTACTATCAGTGGTGCCCGTGGGGCGCAGTCCATGGACTTAAATACTGGTATCACGCAGTCTCAACAGACCTTGTCCACTGGAAAAATGCCGGTGTCGGCATGTGGCCGGACACGATCTATGACAACAAAGGCTGCCATTCAGGCTCCGCTATTTCTGACGGAGAAGACCTCTACATGTTCTATACAGGCAACCACAGAGATGAGAACTGGGTGAGAACGCCGTACACATGTGCCGCTATTCTCGGCCCGGACGGCCAGCCGAAGAAGCTGCCGGAGCCGCTTTTCGGACCGCGCGACGACTACAGCGAGCATCAGAGAGATCCGAAGGTCATCTATGTTCCGGAAAAGAATAAATACTTTATCTTCATCGGCGCTCAGACCCTCGACAAGAAGGGAACGGCTCTGATCTATGAATCCGATAAGCTCCTTGAAGGATGGAAATTCGCAGGCCAGCTGAACGTACCCGGATTTGAAGATTTCGGTGGCATGTGGGAATGCCCGTGCATCGTCAATATCAGCGGCAAGGACGTCCTGATCTTCTCACCTCAGTATACAAAACTTCCTGGCCGTGCAGAGAGCACGAACCACAACGTATACATCGTCGGCAAGATGGACTACGATACCCTGACCTTCACACCGGAGTCCGGTTATCAGTATCTCGACTTCGGTTTCGACTTCTACGCAGCTCAGTTCGCTGCAAATGTCGGCGATCCGGAAAAAGCCATCCTTGTCGGATGGATCGGTCTCCCGGACAACCATTACTGCACAGAGCCGGAAGAGTGGGAAGGCAGCATGAGCCTTATGCGTGAAGTCCGCCTATGCGGTGACCGCCTGATTCAGAACCCGATTCCGGAGATCACATCCCTCCGTGATGAGGAAATCGCAGCGGAAGGCAAGCTCCCGGCATTCTGCGAGGTCGAGGCCTGCTTCACAGGCGGCGATGCCGACTTCAATCTCTTCACAAAAGCTGACGGCACGGGCGGTGTCACACTTCACTATGACGCTGCATCCAAGGTCATCACAGTGTGCAAGGCCGGCATGAACAAGCGCTTCAACGAGAACGTCGGCGAGACACTTGACATGCCGCTGACCAGCGATCTGAAGAAGCTGCGCATCATGATCGACAGATGCTCCTTCGAGATTTTCGCAAATGACGGCGAGGAGACCTTCACCGCTCACATCTATCCGGAAGCTGACGAGCATAACTACACGATCACAGACAACGGCAGCGTTAAGATCTGGACGCTGAAGCCGTCTGTAGAGGACAACTTCATCGTATAATCGGCACCGGCAGGCTGCAGCGAAACACTTGAAGCCGGCAGGCTGCAGCGAAGATCCTGAAACCGGCAGCAAACATCATCTTCATCGAAAAACGTGGGTCCTACCCTGCGATCTTAAAGACGCTTACGCGTCTTTGATATCTCGGTCGGACCCACAATGTTTTTCTCACGAAGATGGATGCTTTGCTCCCGGAAGTGAAGTTCTGGCGCAGCCTGCCTTAACCGTGCCTTCATTCATGGCCATAGTACTGCCTGCACTTAACCACAGCCTGTCTGAACTGTGAGTTGGTGCTGCAAAAAAAAGGCTGCCGCCAAATCTGCGCGACAGCCAATTTTAAATATGAGATGCCCCCCACCTCTATTTCAATATTATTTCCCGGCAGAAACTATCTGTCGGATTATTTACTCAGAGACCAGTCTTACAATAATATCCGCACAGGTATCCGGAGATATCGTGCACGTGTCGAGACAGATCGTATAGCGCGTGCAGTCATCAATATCCGTTCCCACAAATGTCTTGTAGAAATTGTTCCTGTACGTATCGCGCTGCTCTATGTACTTGGAGATATCCTTTCCCTGCGCCTCATCGAGCTCAGCCGCATGAATTTTTCTCTTTTCAAGATCGCCGTAGCAGAATACGTCGAACGAAGGGATTCCCGCTTCCTGCAGCACATAGTTGGCACAGCGGCCGACGATAATGCACGGTGACTTTGCAAGCTCCAGAATGACTTCTTTCTCGGCTTCATAAATCTTCTTGACGTAATCCGGATAGCTTCCTACAGCAATATTCATAATCGCGTTCACGAACCTGCTCCTGGACGTAATATCCTCTCCGTCCTTCAGGATCGCGTCAAGATCATATCCGCTCTCCGCGACAGTCTTCTTTACAAAATCCTTGTCATAATACGGAATAGCGAGTTTCTCCGAAACTTTTGCTGCGATCGTCCTTCCGTACGCCGCATACTGACGATTGATTGTAATCACAGGTATTTTTATCTCAGACATATCCTTGCCTCATTTGCTGATAATTAATTATTCCGTGAACCGGAACTCTGTTGTAAGTATACCATTTATTCGCGCTGATTTGCACACTTTCGCCAATGTTTTTTAAAAGAGATGATATTTGCGCCGAATTCCCGATCTCCATAACCGACTGGCTGAACTATCCTAACGAATCCTGACAGGTTCAAGTATGCGGTCATGCAGACTGAAGGAGATATACATGAGTCCCAGAATGATCAGCACCTGCGGAAATATGAACATGCAGAGTACGCAGAGCAGTGTTGCTGCCAACCGGTTAAAGCGGAGTCTTCTTTTCATGAAAAGCGCTGCAGCTATAATTCCGAAAGCCGCAAGATACAGAGACCCCACGACCCATAGTGTCTGCCCCACGCTCTGAGCGGCATGCGTAGAATTCGGGTTCAGGAAGACCGTCGAGCCGTAAACATAGGCGATGACTGCAGCAACACCTGTCCACTTGGGCGGATATATCTCGGAGACCGGCCTTGGCTTCTCGATTGAATAATGCAGTCTCTTCAGTATCATAATGCTCAGCTGATATACGATAAAGCCGTCCAAAAGGCCTGCGAGGACCATACTGATAATAAAGAGCTGTAACATGGAGCTGTCGCTGAAAATGATTGCATACGGACCGCTGGCAGCATCGACATTGGCCTTGGCAAGTGCCTCCACCATCGAATTCTGCATAAGCGCTATATCCTCGGCCAGATTGTAGCCGAAGACTGAAGCCAGCGCGACGTTACTGATCACGCTGAGCACTCCCGCTATGCCCATGACAATGAACATCGTAATCGTCATATCGATCTTCTTGTACAGGCACACACCGAAAATGAGGCCGAGAAGGGCCGATGACACCGCATAGAAAATGGATGTCAGCGTTCCGAAAAAGAGTGAGAACGCGCACATTCCGGCAAATACCATAAGACCGCTCTTCCAGTCAAATTTGGCCGAATAAATGACCATGGGAACTGGCAGTATGTAAATAAAAAAGCCCTCGAAAACACCGCCGGTCTGGCGGTTCAGAAGGAGAAGCATGGCGAAGATCGCGAGAATCATCGCTCCTGTCGTTATTCTTAATGTATTGTTATTCATCTTATCCATATTACATACTATACAACCGCCGGGTATATTTAGCAAATAAATTGTTCCGGTAAAAGGCCATCAACAGTTTCAGATTGCAATGTTCGCTTCAGTTTATATACAAATAGATTGAAAATGGTATAATACGTACAGATGCCGCATTGCAGAGCGTGGCAGAGGAATCGTCACACGCTCTGAATATCTGTCAGGGAGAATCATATGCCAACATCTCTTCAAGTATTTATCGCACTGGAATTATGGGGATCGCTCTTCGTTATTCTGCTTGCAATATGTATTTATTTCGTCGGAAATCGCCGCATTGACGAGGAACGCTGGATGCTGCGGCTCCTTCTCGCTACCGGTGTCC
>JAFRCB010000211.1 GCA_017404585.1 Lachnospiraceae bacterium | reverse complement strand
TCATGCTTGAGGACTGAAGGACCTGTCGTCACGACCGAGAACACACAGACCGGATCCTGCGTACTTATATCATCCGGACCCGTTACCAGTGTAGTCATGTCATCGACGAGATAGCCCTCACAGCCGTAGATGACCTTGAAATCCGGATCTTTTTCATTTGACGCATGATGGGCTTCCGGGAAAGCCTGGACGACGCCGTGGTCTGTTATAGCCAGAGCTTTCATTCCCCACTTTTTGGCCTGTCCGATGATATCCTTCGCGGATGAGACCGCGTCCATATCTGACATCTTCGTATGGCAATGGAGTTCGACGCGTTTGACCGGGGCTGTATCCATGCGGTCTTCCTTGAAAGGACCGATCTTTTTGATCGAGTAGACGGTCTTGATCATGATCTCCTTCTCGAACTGATCGAAATCCATCATTCCCTTGACCAGGAAGCAGTTTCCTTTCTTGAAGGCGGACGCATACTGGTCCATCTCCTCCGGGAGAAGCCAGAGCTTCATCCGAATACTGTCCGTGTAGTCTGTCATAGCGATATTCAGAATGATTTTTCCGTTCCTGGTCTCGCGGCTCTCACTGCCGAAAACACAGCCGCGGATAACGACCTCATGCGGGTCTTCCCCGAGATCGGCGATCGGAGTCGGCTCCTCATTGATTCCTTTTCCGAGGATGACGTCCGGGTCGCTCGAGATGAAGGTCTTCTGCTGACGGTATTTCTTTTCCGAGGCATTCGGAAGCTTCTGCTGTTTTTCCTGATTCTCCTCATGCTTTTCCCGGCGGCTTGCGTTTTTCCGGAGGACGTCATTGACTTTGTTCCTGATACGCTCGTCATCCGCCTCGAAGAGACTCTTCGTGTTGGTCGGGATCAGCTCACCTTCAACATGGATATCTGCAAATCCTGCCCGCTCCGCAAATATCTTATCCAGATACTCAACGAGCTGTTTTTTTCGTTCCTTCGATATGATCGTCTCCGGGATGGACGCGTATATCGTGTTCCCGTCAAATTCGAGATTGGTATGCAGGAACATCTGATGGAGGAGAGGACTGACTTCCTTGAGTTCAAGGAGCATACTGGACCTGTAGTATTTATAAAAGTTCTTCGGCGTGTACTGTGAGGACAGCACAAAGCGCTCGACAATTTTAACCTCCATCGTGACATTTTCAAATATCTGTCCGGCGATCGCATCCTCGACTTCATATATATACTGCTTCTTTATCCAGTTCTCTGATGTTATATAAACGTGAAGGCGATTCCTTGCCTGGTTGATAGCCAGTCTTGTGACTGTGACTCCCTCCATGAGATCGCGTATCTCCCGCGGGAGATCGAGACCGGGAAACGCCTTAAGGAATGTCATCCTCTTATCGGGCATGTATTATCTCCAGTTCAATAATTCATCTTCGAGGGCTCCGAGGAGCTCACTCTCAGGTACTTTTCTGATTACTTTTCCGTGTTTTATGATCAGTCCCTCGCCCTTGCCGCCGCAGACACCGATATCGGCTTCCGCTGCTTCGCCGGGACCGTTCACAACGCATCCCATGACGGCCACCTTGATTTCAAGGGGGATGTTCTCGACGAGGCGCTCTACATTATTTGCAAGACTGATGAGATCAATCTGTGTTCTTCCGCAGGTCGGGCAGGATACGACCTCAATGTGTCCTCTGCGAAGTCCGAGCGTCTGAAGGATTCTCTTTCCTACCCGAACTTCCTCCACCGGATCCCCTGTGAGAGAGACCCGGATCGTGTCGCCGATGCCCTGGCCTAGGATCATTCCGAGACCGACCGAGGACTTGATCGTGCCCGAAAATACAGTACCTGCCTCGGTGATTCCTACGTGAAGCGGATAGGTGGTCTGCTCCGCGATGAGTTCATGAGCACGCACGCACATAAGGACGTCAGAAGATTTAATGCTGATGACCATATTGTCATAGCCGAGGTCCTCAATAATCTTCACTTTATCGAGCGCGCTCTCAACGAGACCTTCCGCGGTCACGCGACCATACTTTCTGACGATTTCCTTCTCAAGCGATCCGGAGTTGACGCCGACCCTGATCGGGATGCTGCGCTCTTTCGCGACGTCGACGACAGCCTTAATGCGGTCGATGCTGCCTATATTGCCCGGGTTGATTCGGATCGCATCCGCGCCGTACTCCATGGCAGCGATCGCAAGTCGGTAATCGAAATGGATGTCCGCGACGATCGGGATGTTGATCTGTTTCTTTATTTTGGCAAATGCCTCCGCCGCTTCCATAGTCGGGACAGTGCTGCGGATGATCTCACAGCCCGCATCCTCGAGCTTCCTGATCTGAGCGATCGTCGCCTCAAAATCTTCTGTCTTCGTGTTGGTCATAGACTGGACAGTGATCGGGTTTCCTCCGCCGATGATTCTGTCTCCGATTCGAACTTCTTTTGTATGATCTCTGTACATGGCACGCACCTTTCATTTTACGGACATTCTGTAATCTTATGTGCTTCAGCACTCAGCAGGAAGATTGTGCCTTTCGAGCACAGTCTGAGTCTCCTCTGTCACGCCTTAAATTGCTGCTTCGTCCTGCGAGCGATTTGGACCTGCTGCTATAGCCATCTGCCCATAAGACCCTATAGGTTTCTAAATTATATCACATTCGGGCTCATATCTCCATTTTTATGATATAATTCTTTGGCAGGCTTGAACATTGGCTTGAACATTGGGCGTGACACCCCGGCAGGCTGCCCAAAACTATATCCGGCGCAGGCAACTGAATTCCTGCTTCTTGGGCAAATAGTTGCCTTTGGTTCAGAAGAAATTGAAATGTGTCATAAAACACAGGAGGAAATACCATGAATTGTATCGTCGCTGTAGACTCAAATTGGGGAATCGGAAAAGACAATGACTTGCTCATCTCGATCCCTGAGGATATGAAATATTTCAGGAAAGTCACAGCTGGGAAGACGCTCATCTATGGGCGAAAGACACTTGAATCGTTCCCGGGACAGAAACCTCTGCCAAAGAGGCGCAACATTGTCATCACAAGAAATGCCGCCTACGGCGGGAACGGGGCGGAGGTCGTGAACTCCGTTGATGAGGCGCGTCTCGCAGTTAAGGACGAGGACCCGGACAACGTGTTCGTGATCGGCGGCGGAGCCATATACGGCCAGATGCTGCCCTTCTGCACCCGGGCTTATGTGACCCGGATCGACAGAGTTTTCGATGCTGACACATTCTTCCCGGATCTGGACAGTGATCCTGAGTGGGAAATCGAGAGCGAGTCGGAAACAATGAATTATGAGGGAATCTCCTACCGCTTCGTCATTTATAAGAAAAACTAGACTTGAAATGACAACAATACAGAAAGAACCCTTTGGATTTATACTGTACACTTATTAAATGATGATTTTAATGAATGCGACTGCCCCGGCAGTCGGTCTTATAAAATAACTTACTTGAGCAGTGCCCTGCAAGACTCAAATCATTCCCCTTCGGCAGTCGTATCAATTCATTCTTAATCAGCTTCAGTGCCAGTCCAAAGAAATTTGCTGCCTAGAAGCAGTCACTTTTTCCGATTATGATAATTGGTAAAGGTAAAACACTCTTATATGAGATTTTGGTCAGCAGTCGACATAAGGTGGTTTTTCTGCAATCTACTGCCGTCTATACCATCCGGGCAGTCATGAAACGCCGCAGGTAATAAGTTGACTGCCTTCCTTCTTTCCTGCCTTCACTTGATATATGATGATTTCTTTGTTTGCGACTGCCCTCTATGGTCCCCAATGAGTCAACGAACACCACATTTGCCAATATTGACTGCCCGCCTTCTTTCTTGCCTTCAGTTGATAAAGCTGATTTCATTGAAATCTACTGCCTTCTATGGCACCCGGTCAGTCAACGAACACCACATTGATCAATGTTGACTGCCCACCATCTTTCCTGCCACAGTCGGCAAAAGCAAATATAAAACACCTATTAGTGAAAGGTGCCGCCGCACTAATGCGACAGCACCTTTTTCGTACCTCATTATGAAATTCCTCATCTGTTACCGACTTCTCAGACCGCAATCGGAATATTCTTTATCTGTGGTCCGTGCTGATAATTCTCGACAATCAGGTCATCCGTAGTGAATGCGTAGAAATCCTTCACCTCCGGATTCAGCGTGACCTTCGGAGCATCGTAAGTCGGACGCGAGATCAGCTCCTCGATCAGCGGCACATGGCGGTCATAGATATGGGCATCCGCGATCATATGGACGAGCTCGCCCGGATACATGTCGCAGCTCTGGGCGAACATCATGAGAAGGATCGCATACTGGCACACATTCCAGTTGTTTGCCGCGAGCACATCCTGCGATCTCTGACTCAACACCGCGTTCAGTGTGAGTTTGTCCTCGCCCGGTCTCTGTGTGACGTTGAAAGTCACTGACCATGCGCAGGGATACAGATTCATCTCGTGCAGATCCGCATGGTTGTAGATGTTCGTCATGATGCGGCGGCTGTACGGATTGTTCTTAAGATCAAAGAGCACGCGGTCGACCTGGTCGAACATTCCCTCTTTGTATTCATGCTTAACGCTCATCTGATATCCGTATGCCTTGCCGATGGAACCGTCAGCATCCGCCCACTCGTCCCAGATATGCGAATGAAGATCATGGATGTTGTTGGACTTTTTCTGCCAGATCCACAGGATCTCATCCATCGCGCTCTTTAAGGCCGTTCGACGCAGCGTAATGGCCGGAAACTCCTTGCGGAGATCATACCGGCTGCACACGCCGAACATTTTGATCGTGTAAGCCGGAGTTCCGTCCTCCCAGCGGGGGCGGACTTTCTGGCCGCGGGTGTCGGTGCCATTTGCAAGAATATCCTTGCACATATCAATAAAAATCTGATCTGCCAGACTCATTTCTTTTCCTCTTTGTCGTCTTTTTCCTCTTTGGGCTTCTTCGGAATACGTCCGTACAGCTTTGTCATTCTGCGAATACTCTCAGCAAGCTCCTTTGACAGGAAGTTCGGCCGGATCCTCCACGTCCAGTTCGTTCCGAGTGTGGACGGATGGTTGATTCTTGCCTCGTTGCCGAGTACAAGGTAATCCTGGATCGGAACGATGCACAGATCCGCGACACTTGCCTGCGCGCAGCGGATGAAATCCCATGTGAATGCGCCATAATCTGTATAAATGGAATTGATGTACTGTCTCGCAAAGTTGCGGTCCTGCTCATTGATATTCTCGATCCAGCCGCGTGTGGTCTCATTGTCGTGAGTGCCTGTATAGACGACGCAGTTGTGGTCATAGTTGTGCGGGAGATAATCGCTCTCCTCACGTGAATCGAACGCGAACTGCAGGACTTTCATTCCCGGGAAGCCTGTATCCTTGACAAGCTTGATGACGCTCGGGGTGATATAACCGAGATCCTCGGCAATGACAGAGACGTCACCGAGCTGCTTCTTGATTTCCTTGAAAAGCGCAATACCCGGTCCCGGCATCCACTCGCCGTTCTTTGCCGTCTTCTCGCCGTAAGGGATCTCATAGTACTCGTCGAAGGCGCGGAAGTGATCGACGCGAAGCACATCGCAGAACTGCAGATTGTGCTCGATGCGGCTGATCCACCATGCATATTTGGTCTTCTTCAGATATTTCCAATCATAGATTGGATTGCCCCAGAGCTGACCATCTGCGGAGAATGCGTCGGGCGGGCACCCTGCGACCTTGGTCGGGATATTTTCCTCATCAAAGAGGAACATCTTCGGGTTCGCCCATGTGTCAGCGCTGTCAAAAGCTGTGTAGAAGGGGATATCGCCGATGATCTTGATCCCGTTTTCATTGGCATACGCGCGAAGTTTCTTCCACTGCTTGAGGAACTCGTATTGCTGGAATGAGTAGAATTCGATCGTATCGGCATACTCTTCTCTGGCCTTTTCAAGGGCCTCCTTCTCACGTGTCCGCAGGCTTACGTCCCAGTCGATCCAGCTCTTTCCCTCATTGGCGCTCTTTAACGCCATGAAGAGACCATAGTCGACAAGCCAGTCCGCTTCCTCCTCCTTGAAGTCAGCGTACTCCGGGTCGGGATTCTGCATGAAGCGATCAAATGCGATCCGAAGGAGCTTGAAGCGATTATTATAGAGCGCGCCGTAGTCAACGACCTCAGAGTTGTTGCCGAAGTCGAATACGTTGATTTCATGTACAGAGAGCAGACCGTCCACAACGAGCTGTTCAGGGCTTATGAAGTAGGGATTTCCTGCAAATGTTGAAAAGCTCTGGTACGGAGAATCGCCGAAACCTGTCGGGCCGAACGGCAGGACCTGCCAGTAGCTCTGGCCGGATTCCTTCAGGAAATCAACAAATTCATAGGCTTCCGCCGAAAAACATCCGATACCGTACTTGGACGAGATCGATGAAATCGGGCAAAGAATTCCACTTTCACGCATAACTGTTACCATCCTCATTTTTATTTTTCATCGGGGCTGTGCATCTCGCACGTCCCGTTTGGTTCTTCGTTCGGTGTATTCCACACTGGGGGCTGATTTTGTGATCCTATCAGTAGAAAACTGCACATATCACTGTAACCGTTTTGGACCCTATTGAGATATATTACACTATTTATAGTATTCAGTAAAGAAAAAACCTGTGAATTATTGACAAGCACGAAACGGGCAGCCTGCCGGAGTTATTACGTTGTCAGGCAGGCTGCTCCTGCAGTTCGCTTCCGGCAGAAGACATCCATCTTCGTGAGAAAAACATTGCTGGTCCGACCGAAAGATCAGAAGATGCGAATGCAGCTTCTAAGCTTGCAGGGCAGGACCTGCGTTTTTCGATGAAGATGATGGCTGCTGCCGGACATAGTCCCAAGGCAGCCTGCCGGAGTGTCACAGCAGCATGGCAAGATCCACGACCAGCATCGACAAAATGCTGAAGCAGGCTGCATAGCCTACAAATTTACCGTAACCGTGCATCTTGACCTCCAGATCAATACCCGCGATCCCCAGCAGAAGCAGCGGCTGAATCGGAAGGAAATAGCGGCTCTGAACACCTGTGACCGTTCCCCCAGCCATATCGGAGGAGATAATGTACAGTGACAGAACGATCAGCACAGCCTCGACGGCGAAAAGAATAAAACAGGACCGGCGGAAATCTCCGGGCACTGTCTCGCTCTTTGGCGCGGGTTTATCCTCAGTGAAAAAGACCGTGAAGAACGGCAGTACAGTCGTGAATCTCGCGAT
>JAFRCB010000210.1 GCA_017404585.1 Lachnospiraceae bacterium | reverse complement strand
GTGCCGCCGAACTCAGCGACAAGCTGCAGGTCGATAGCGTTGGTCATGTGGTGCAGACCTGTGATGACAAGCGGAGCATAGACGAAACCGAAGATTGCGCCGAAGAGGACCTTGACCGGACCTGTGATACCGGCGTAAACGACTGCGGAGATAGCGGAACCGATCTTCCAGCCGATGGGGCCCAGGATAAAGTGAGCAGCCATGACAGCGAGCGTGATGGAGAAGAACGGTACGAAAATCATTGAAACAACTGCAGGTATGATCTTGCGGAAGAATTTCTCAAGATATACGAGCGTGAAGCCTGCGAGCATAGCCGGGATGACCTGTGCCTGGTAGCCGATCATGTTGACCTGGGCGAAACCGAAATTCCACTTCGGAATGTCAGCAGCAGCTGTGGAAGCAACGGCGTAAGCGTTGAGCAGCTGACCGGAGACAAGGGTAAGACCGAGGATGATGCCGAGCATCTCTGTTGTGCCCATTTTCTTGGAGATGGACCAGCAGATACCGACCGGAATACCTACGTGGAAGACCGCCTCACCGATCAGCCAGAGGAAATGATCAAGACCTGCCCAGAACTGGGACAGCTCTGTCAGAGTGTGACCGCCCTGGAAAATGTAGAGGGAGTCGATACAGTTACGGAAACCGAGGATAAGACCTCCGGTGATGATTGCCGGCAGCAGCGGTGCAAATATCTCAGCCAGGACCGTAGCGACACGCTGCAGCGGATTCTGATTCTGCTTGGCGGCCTGCTTTACCTGCTCTTTAGAGACACCGGATACACCTGATACTGCGACGAAATCATTGTAGAATTCTGAAACTGTGTTGCCGATGATGACCTGGAACTGACCGGACTGCGTGAAAGTGCCCTTTACGACTTTCATCTTCTCGATACCCGGGACATCCGCCTTGGTCGGATCTGTCAGAACAAAACGCATACGCGTCATACAATGTGATACGGCGGTGATGTTTTCCTTACCGCCTACGAGCTGGAGCAGCTCAGCTGATTCTTCACGATACTTTCCCATAGCCTCTTCCTTTCCGCCGCATTTGCGGCATACCCATTATTTGCGCCTAACTTGTTTGAACATGTTCGGCATGCATATTTATAATATCTTGTCTGAACAAGAAAGTCAATAATTATTAAAGACTTGTTTAAACAAATTTCGACCCGGAAATTTGGTACATTTGCCATATATTTCCGGCAGTCTTCTTAAGGTGTTTTTTGCTGTGCGATGAAAGCGAGGAATCAGCCCCTCAAATGACCGATATCATAAAAACAAAGTATATAAAGTGAATTTTTAGGACTATAATCACTTGTTAAGAAAGATGTTAATCTATATAATAAAATAGCATTATTCTAACATTTCCACGCAGTCCGGTATCATCCGTACCGCTGTACAGCAATGTCCACATACGGCGGACACGCAGCCATATGGCTTTTGCGCGAAAGCCACCAAACCGCAGCATGAACGTCTGCTATTGAAAAGGGTCAGAACAATATGCCAAGAGCAAAATATCAATCTATTTACAGAGATATGAAGCAGCGGATCGAAGCCGGTGAGCGCCAGGCTCAGGATCTTCTGCCTTCTGAAAATACTCTTGTCGGATTTTACGGCTGTTCACGAAACACTGTCCGCAGGGCTATAGCGGCTCTGGCTGAGGACGGATATGTACAGTCTCTGCATGGAGTCGGTGTCCGTGTCATCTATCAGCCGGTCACTCAGACGGCTTTCTCGATGGGCGGGATAGAGTCTTTCAGAGAGTCCGCGCTCCGGAACAACAAGGTGCCGGGGACGAAGGTTCTTAATCTGTTCACGATGAACGTTGATGACCGGATCGCCGCCCGCACAGGCTTTCCGAAGGGTGAGGAAATCTATTTTCTGCAGAGAGTGAGGTATCTCGATGAGAAGCCGCTCATTTTGGATCTGAATATGTTCCAGACCAGCCAGGTGCCGGGGCTTACGAAGGAAATCGCGGAGGACTCTGTTTACGACTATATTGAAAATGAGCTCGGTATGACAATCGTGACCAGCAAGAGGTGGATCACTGTTGAGAGGGTCACTGAGCTGGATGAGAAATGGCTCGACCTCGGAGATTATAACTGCATGGCGGTGATCACAGGTCAGGTCTACAACGCGGACGGAATCATGTTCGAGTATACCCAGTCCCGCCACAGGCCGGACTACTTCAGCTTCCATGACACGGCTGTCCGAAAGAAACCGCTGAAGCTGTGACTGGCCGCTGAGACAAGCTGGATATTGATTTACCCACTTTGTAGAAGCGGGGGTCTTCTCCCCACTGAGATAAATAAAGGGCTGTCGCATTAAGGCGAGTCACAATAATATATGGCAGACATTATTTGCAAATGTATGCCATATATTATCGTGACACCGTCTAATGCGACAGCCCCGTTATCATTTCTTTACGGATTATTTAACAACAACTCTGTCGTTCAGGAGCGAGTAAGCCCTGTCTGTCAGGTAAGAGTAGTTGACGAAGCCTTCGCCGTACTGCTCAAAGAGTTCCTCGCGGGTTGTCCCGACCTGACCGAGGACACCGTCGATGTAGGACTCATAATCCTCACCTTCGCAGGCGATGTTTTCTTTTTCAGCGACCGCAAGAAGAAGGAGATCAGCCTGCATCTGCTGATTGAGACCTTCGCCCAGATACTCTTTCATGTAATCGCGGTTGCTGTCGTATTTCGCGGCAGCTTCCTTCAGCGCGTCGGCACCATAGTAGTTGGTGTACATCTGAATATAGTAGTCGTAGTAATAGTTGGCAAGGCCTTCCGGATACTCACCTGTGAAAGTGCCGAGATTCATTAAGGCTTCTGAGCTCTTTGCATTTTTGTTGGTTGACCGGATGCTCTCTTTCAGATATTCGTTGTATTTCTCTGTTGTATCATATTCAGTATTGGCGGCGACGAGTTCATCAGTGTATTCGACCGGCTCACCCGGTTTGATGGAATTTACGGTGACGTCGAAGACGACCGCTGCCCCCGCCAGTTCTTTTGCACCGTAATCCTCCGGGAAAGTCAGGTCCAGAGAGACCTGATCTCCCGCCTTAGTGCCGACGAGACCTTCTTCGAATCCGGGGATAAATGTGCCGGAGCCGAGTGTGAGATCGTAACCGGATGCAGTGCCGCCGTCGAAGGCGACGTCATCCTTCTTTCCCACGTAGTCGATATTTACGGTGTCCCCGTTCTTAGCCGCGTAGTCAGCCGGTGCATGGGATGTTGTGAACTCATTGATCTTAGCCTGCAGCTGTTCGTCCGTCGGTTCGATATCTGCCGCATTGATAGCAATCTCGCTGTAATCCGCGAGTGTGACATAATCGGAAGCCTTAAAAGAAGCAAGGTCCAGCTTCGGCGCGACTGCCTCTTCAGCGGCAACGGAACTCTCTGTGTCTGTGACGGCTGTGCTGTCAGCTGCAGCAATGCCGGAGTCAGTGGAGACCGCATTTCCTGCTCCTTCACTTCCGCAGCCAGTCACGATGAGACCGGCAATAAGACCGATCGATATGTATTTAGCCAAATTCTTCATAAAAATCCTCCCTTTAGTCCTGAAAAAAGCTCTTACTACTATAATCCACAACGATTGCGGTAGTCAATAACAGTAAAGAACAGAAATGTGAAAACACAGTGAAAAGAATATGATTATATAGGGATAGATTCATTATTCTTCTGCGCGAGCCTGAATTTGCGGGGAGTCGTCCCGTACTTCTTCTTGAACTCGCGGAAGAAGTGGCCGGGATCTTCGTAGCCGACATTTGCGGAAATTTCCTCGATCGAAAGATCGCTCTCGACGAGAAGCTGAACGGCTTTCTGCAGGCGCTTGCGCTTTAAGAGCTCCTGGAAAGTCGTGCCTGTCTTCTGGCGAATTAGGCGGGAGAGGACCGACACATTCTGATGGGTCTCGTCCGCGAACCGTGCGAGTTGGGCAGTCTGATACCGCGTGTCAATATAGCGGAGGACTGACTGCACGAGGAGCTCATGATAGTCCATGGAGGAATTCCCGGTCAGACCGTCGACATGCCGGAGAAGGTGAAGGAACACGATGCCCATCATATACTGGTTGATTACCTCATCGACATCGCTCTCATAGACGATGGAGGCGATGATGCCTTCAACCAGATTTTCAATATATCTGTCCTCATTGAGCTGGAAGTGCAGGTAGTGGGGGACGGAATCCTTAGTCCTGAGGATCCCGAGAAGGAACTCTGAGATAGCGTTGCCGGTACCGACCATTCTGTGGGGAATATCGAAAAATTCCTGGCGGGCAATGAAGTTGATCGCGACGTCGTCGTAACCGGCAGCCTTTATGCCGTGCTCAACGTGTTGGTTCATGACCAGGAAATCTCCCTTTTTAAGGACGATTTCGGTATCTCCGATTGTGTGCGTCACGCTTCCCTTGCAGACATACATCATCTCTATATAGTTGTGGGAGTGAGGTTCAAAATCCACGAATCTTGTGTGGGGCCTCACCGTCAGGAGTTTTTCATCATCGAGAAAGCGGTGGCTCTCAATTTTGTTGGAGCTCCTGGAAAAATAGATGTCGTCGCTTGCGAGCGTCATTTTTTTGTCGAGATAGAGCTGTTCTTCAGGCGTTATTTTCTGAAGCTCTTTCATGATTGCCGCGTCCATGTGAAGTCCTTTCTAAAGCAGATCCGCCTGAATCTTACGATTTTGGCAGACCATGAATACACATGCATGAAGATATTGCGCGGGAGGCAGGGGTGCCCTTCCGGCCCAATCTCTCATCATGCCATCAAAAAAAGCCATTTTTCAGGTCATATTATACACTAAAAAACTGTCTTTTTTTATTGTATATTAAAAAACATAAAAGAAAGCTGATATGGCACGTAAGGAGGGAACTCACATGACAACATATTACCTTGCAGTCGACATCGGCGCCTCAAGCGGTCGTCACATGCTCTCCCATATGGAAGACGGAAAGATGGTCCTGGAAGAGGTCTACCGTTTCGAGAACGGAATGGACATTATCGACGGTCACCGCTACTGGAACACCGACCGTCTCTTCGCAGAGATCAAGAACGGCCTCAAAAAAGCTAAAGAGCTGGGCAAAGTCCCGGTCAGCATGGGCATCGACACATGGGCTGTCGACTATGTGCTTCTCGACAAAAACGATGTGCCCTGCGGAAGGACCTACGGCTACCGCGACAGCCGCACGAACGGCATGGACGAGGAAGTATATAAAATCATTCCGGAGACAGAGCTCTATGCCCGCACCGGCATTCAGAAGCAGATCTTCAACACAATTTACCAGCTCATGGCTGTCAAGACACAGGAACCGGAAGTTCTGGCTTCTGCTGAGACAATGCTGATGCTCCCGGATTAT
>JAFRCB010000209.1 GCA_017404585.1 Lachnospiraceae bacterium | reverse complement strand
CGGAAAAAGGAACGATGTGTACGGATGCAATGGATTACATCGACGCTGTTGCCTCCGCCAACCCGACACGTATATTCTTCACCTACGGAATGAACGATGTCGACGGCTATTGGAATACAGCCGCGGAGTTTATTGAGGGCTACACTAAGGTGATCAAGGCTTACCGTGAGAAAATACCCGGCGCAGTCCTGTTTGTCAATTCCATCATTCCGGTCAATGCCCACGCAATCGAGAATGATTCAAATTACAAGAACATTCCGGAATACAATGAGGCATTGAAGAAGATGGCGGACGATCTGGGCGTATGCTGGATCGACTGTGACAGTTATCTTGATGACTATCCTGAGCTTTATGATACAGACGGTCAGCACTTTTTCCCGGACATGTATCCGATCTGGGCAAGAACAATGCTGAAGACGGCCTTCGACTATGAGTATGAGAAGACCGGTGACGCGGATGCTCTGTCCCAGCAGGTTTCTGCAAATGCAAGCGCCGCCGCAGAGGCCGCAAATTCCGAAAATGCGGACAGCAGTGAGCAGACAGCTGACGATGCGGCAGAAACCGATGGGGATACAGGCGCTTCTGACGGAGACGCTGAGGCCTCTGCCGATGGCAGCGGAGAGACAGAAGAAGCTGAGACCGCGGATGAGACAGAAGCGGAAGATACGACAGATGGCGGAGATGCTTAACAGAGAGTATTATTAGCAGGTCCCGCAAGGGGTTGGCAGATCAAGGGGTAGAACCGTGAGGGAGACACGAAAACGTAGAAAGACACCGGTCGCGCCGTGGATCTATGTGGTCGAAGCGCTAAAGTGGGCTGCATTTGCAGCTCTCATTATCATGCTTATACTGACAAAAGCCAGTACACGTCCGTCAAAGACCGGATTTGACGAAGTAAAAGCCGCAGTCACAAAGGATGCGGATCTTGACAATACAAAAGAGTCGGATATGCTGCTTCTCAAGCGCTTTTATTCGCTCGATTCGTCGGAGTATGACGGAGCAGTATACTACAGCCCGAAGACCAATATGGGAGCTGAGGAGCTGGTCCTCATCCGTCTGAAGGACGCAGGGCAGAGCGAAGCGGTCATGGAGGCTTATAATGCCCGCATCAGAAATCAGCTCAGCAGCTTTGAGGGCTATGGCGTAGATCAGACAGAACTTCTTAAAAATGCAGTATGTGACTGTGCGGGTAATTACTGTCTTCTGTATGTGGGAGCCCGCGCGGATAAAGTGCAGAGTGCGTTCAGGAAAGCGCTGTAAACGGAGGGGAAATTTGTCATGGTATTTAACAGTATATATTTTCTCTTTGTTTTTCTTCCTATTGCCCTGGTACTTTATTATGTCATTCCGGCACGTTTGAAGAATCTGCTTCTTGTCATCATAAGCTTTCTCTTCTACGCGTGGGGAAGCCCGAAGTCAGTGATATTCCTGCTCTTTGCGTCTCTTTTCAATTACGCCAGCGGAATCGAGATCGAGCACCTGAAAATAAGCAGACATACGGACGCGGCTATGAAAGTCCTGATTGCGTCCGCGTCAGCGAACATTGTGCTTCTGGCATCATTCAAATATATTTTTGACGACATGCCGGTAGGAATGTCCTTTTTCACATTCACTGTGCTGTCCTATCTCTTCGATGTGTACGGGGAACGGACCGGCGCGCAGAGAAATCCGGTGAATTTTATTTTGTACGTAAGCTTTTTCCCGAAGCTGTTATCGGGACCGATCGTCCAGTATGCAGACATGGAAGCCCAGCTTACGAACAGAAAAGCGGACCCTGACAAGCTGATGGACGGAGGTGTTCTCTTCCTCGTCGGTCTTGGAAAGAAGGTGCTGCTCGCAGACGCTCTCGGAGCGGGATTTGCACTGCTTGGACAGGCGGAAAATTCGATCCTCGGAGCCTGGCTCATGATGATTTTCTACAGCCTGCAGCTGTATTTTGATTTCAGCGGATATTCTGATATGGCGATCGGCCTGTCCAAAATGTTCGGATTTGAGTTCGAAAAGAACTTTGACTATCCTTACATGTCATTGACCGTTTCCGAATTCTGGAGGCGCTGGCATATTTCTCTGGGCAACTGGTTCAAACAGTATGTCTATTTCCCGATGGGCGGCAGCAGGGTCTCGGATGTTCTGATCCTGAGAAATCTGCTTGTTGTGTGGCTGCTGACCGGTATCTGGCACGGAAATACGTTCTGCTTTGTCGTCTGGGGCCTGTACCATGGCGCGTTCGTCATTCTCGAGAGATTTGTTATTAAAGGAAGGTTCGACGGTTTTCCGAAAGCGCTTCGCAGACTTGCGACCTGCCTTATTGCCGGGATCGGCTGGATATTCTTCTTCTCGCCGACCATCCCGTCAGCGTTAAGGGTGATACTGTCGATGTTCGGCGGAGCTGCATTTGCAACACGCACGGCGGTGTATGTTCTTCGCAGTTACTTTATCCTGCTCGTTCTGAGTCTCATCGGGTGTACTCCGTTCGGAAGCTTCCTATGGAACCGGCTGTTTGCCGAGAACAATATCGGCCTTAATGAGCATGTCCTTGCGTTCATCGCTGTTGCGCTGCGTCTGGGACTTCTGATCCTGTGCACGGCATCGCTGCTCGGCAGCACGTACACATCATTCCTGTACTTCAAATTCTGACGAAAGAGACCTTTACATAGAGAGTGGTCAAAATGAACAGTTCTGAAACACAGATCCCTGAGAGCAGGGCAGCAAGAAGAAGAAAAAACAGAATTCTGCGTGAGCAGAAAAGGAGAAGGCGTCTTAACTATATCACGGGTCTTGTGTGCGCCCTCTTCATCATAGTGTTCACAGCGCTCAGCGCGCTTACACCGGATAAGACTTTCTCGGCAAATGAAAATCGAAATCTCAGCCAAAGACCGGCCATCAGCGTAGACGGTCTTATGCGGGGAAGCTTCTTTAGCGATACGGCAACACATTTCTCAGACCAGTTCGCTTCCCGTGACAGGTGGATCTCGCTGAAGCTCGCTTACGACAAGCTGATCGGAATGAAGGAATCGCATGACGTATATCTGGGCAGAGATCATTATCTGCTTCAGAAGACAGTCGAGCCGGATACGAAAGCTCTGGATGATATTGCAAATGCGGTGAATTCCTTTGCCTCGCTCCATTCCGGTCTTTCCACCAGAATGCTGGTCGTACCCTGCGCGGCGGCGGTCCTGCCTGATAAGCTGCCCGGCAGCGCTCCGGTCAGAGACCAGGCGGCGGATATTGACGCGTTCGGTCAGAAACTTAGCGGAGTCACATTTACGAATGCCTCGGAAGCTCTGAAATCATCCAACGATTCAAGGAACCTCTTCTATCGGACGGATCATCACTGGACGAGCTATGGAGCGCGGACGGTTTACGAAAAATGCGCGCCCGGCCTCGGTATTGACGCGCCGGTGACGGAATTCGACGAGTATCTCCTGTCGGAGACTTTCCTCGGGACTCTCGGATCGCAGAGCGGAAGCTTCCGCCGAAGAGATACGATCGAGATTTATGTTCCGAAGGGCTGTCCCAATTATTATGTATATTATGCTGATCAGGGAAAGACTGTCTCATCGCTTTATGTGAGAGATAAGCTGAATGAGAAGGACCAGTATCAGGTCTTCCTCGGGGGCAACCATCCGATTGTTGAGATCCACACTGCGGCCGGAACCGGAAAATCGCTTCTGATCTTTAAGGATTCGTATGCCAACAGCTTTATTCAGTACCTTGTTCCGCACTACGATACAATTATAATGATAGACCCCAGGTATTACTTCAACCGGCTTGATAACGTCATTCAGGCCAATGGAATCACAGATGTCCTTTTCTTATACAGTGCCAATACCCTGCTCGCTGACCATTCTCTGTCGGTGTGCCTTAACGCTTCAGCATAGGAGAAAGACATAATGAGTAAGCTGCTTTTTTTTGACATCGACGGTACGCTAGCTATGCCCGGCAGAACGGTGAGCCAGCGAACGCGGGATGCGATCCGGGCTGCCCGCGCCCGCGGTCACAAAGCTTTTATATGTACCGGACGGAGTCCGGAGCTTGTGAACGAGGATATTCTGAGCATCGGTTTTGACGGCGGGATATTTCATGCCGGCGGAAGAGCAATGATAGACGGAAAGACCGTCTATGAAAATCATGCGGACGCAAAGATGCTTGATGACGTTCTCCCCTCAATTAAAGAATATGCCGTATTCTATAACTACGAGACGACAGATGGGGATTATTTCAGCAGATTTGATCCGGATGTACTGAAGGAAGTGCAGGTGGACGGAGCAAATACGGAACTTCTGCGCCTCATTGAAGCTCTGGCGTCACCGGAGAATCGCCCCGTGGGCGATTATGCAGGACAGGGAATCTACAAAGTGTTCTTCTTTGTCAGAAAAGTTGCTGATTACGAGAAAATTATTGAGGCTTTCGGACCGGGGTATCTGCCGACGAACTTTTCCAATATGATCGAGGATCTGCCCATCGTGGCATGTGAAGTCACACGGGCGGATATCAATAAAGGCGCAGCCATTCTCGGATTATGCAGATGCCTTGGTGCTGATATCTCTGACACGATTTCATTCGGCGACAGCATGAATGACATTATGATGATTCGCACGACCGGACTATCGGTCGCGATGGCCAATGCGGAACAGCGGGTCAAGGATGAGGCGGATGTTATCTGCGAATCATGCGACGACGACGGTGTAGCAAAAGAGCTTGAAAGACTCGGTCTCATCTAAATGCTCCACCGCTTGCATTTGACATAATTCTCTAGTATCATATAGGTTACATGGGATTTACCGGGGACCGAGTTATGATCCCCGGTTCATTATGAGTGTGACTAAGACAAGGCTATCCACGGAGGTTTTTATGCTAGAATTAAAACATGTCGGCTATGTGGCTGAGGATGACACGGAGATCCTGAGTGACGTAAGCCTTTCCATCAATGAGCGGTTCGTAGCCATCACCGGTCCGAACGGGGGCGGCAAGTCTACTCTCGCCAAACTGATTTCCGGCATCTATATGCCGACCAGCGGTCAGATTCTTCTGGACGGCATCGACATAACCCATATGAGTATTACGGACAGGGCCAACCTCGGAATATCCTACGCGTTCCAACAGCCGGTGCGATTCAAGGGACTCAGAGTGCGAGATCTTCTCCGCCTCGCAGCGGGCAAGGATACGACTCTCGCTCAGGCCAGAT
>JAFRCB010000208.1 GCA_017404585.1 Lachnospiraceae bacterium | reverse complement strand
TGAAAAAGGCCAGATCATTATTGACAAAGAAGAGTGTGAGATGGATTCCGATGACCTCATGATGATCGCGCTCGACGCAGGCGCAGAGGACTTCAACGAGGAAGACGACAGCTACGAGGTCCTCACAGATCCGGATTCCTTCCAGGAAGTCGAGGAAGCACTCAAGGCAGAGGGCATCCCGATGGCTCAGGCTGAGGTCACAATGATCCCCCAGACATATGTCAAGCTCACAGACGAGAAGCAGATCAATAATCTGAACAGGATCCTGGATCTTCTTGACGCCAGCGATGACGTCCAGAATGTATACCACAACTGGGACGAAGATTAAACCGGCACGCAAGTGTCACGTAAAGGATATCGCACTATATGGAATTTCTGCTTTCAGCAATACTTGGTATCATTCAGGGTATATTGGAATTCCTGCCTGTCAGTTCATCCGGACATCTGGCAGCCATCGAGCATCTGGTCCGTCTCCCGTATAACATGTCATTTTTTAATGTCTGTGTCCATATGGGAACTCTGTTGGCTATCCTGATCGCGCTGCAGAAAGATATCGCAAGACTTCTTGCTGAGTCACTGCTCATGATTCGTGATATATTTCACAATCTGTTCGCGTTCCTTCGGGCAGCCAGAAAGCATGAAGAGCCGAAGACAAGGAAGCTTCTCACTTCCAATTACAGACGTCTTGCGATGCTCATCGCAGTCGGTGCTGTACCGACTGCCGTATTAGGATTTCTTCTGAGGGGTGTCGCGGCAATCGCCTCGAGGTCTCTTTTATACACGGGTGTCGGAATGCTCATGAGTGGAATCGTTTTGATTGTTGTCGGTCAGCTTGACCCCGGCAACAAGATTCCCAAAGATATAACATCACTCAGAGGATTTCTGGCGGGCATTGCCCAGGGATTTACGGTCATCTCCGGCATATCCCATTCGGCTGTCATGCTCTCAGCAGGCATTCGTCTGGGCTTCAATAAAAGACTTGCTATACGTTACGCATACCTGATGTCCATACCCTGCATCATCGGGGCTCTGATCATAGAGATACTGTCTCTCGATGAGACTCTCATAACACCGGATTATCTGGGAATGTGCGCAATCGGAACACTATGTTCACTGCTCATCGGCGTCCTGTTCATCCAGCGTCTTCTCCGCTACATACGAACAAGGAGCTTCACACAGTTCGCCTACTACAATTTTCTGATCGGAGCGGTCATAATCGTACTGAATTTTACACTCACGGTCTGACGGTCGCGCACGTAAGCGCTCCGTCCAAGATGGAAAATCCATGAATGCGGGAAGTATATCTTCCCGTGTTTTATGCATTTTCGCAAACCCTAAAAATACAAAGACAGATTTATGAGGGAAACATATGGCAGCTAAGAAAAAAAATACCGGCAGCAGGCCAAAGGCTACCGCCGGGTCAGGCAGCCGTTCCTCCGGAAACAAAAGTGCAGCCAAAAGCCGCAGCACCAAAGCCGGGACAGGCAGGACAAAGGCACAGACCGCATCCGGCGGGAGCGGGGTGTGGCGAGACATTATACTCTTGTTGATCCTTTTATGCTCAGTCGTTCTGTTCGTCAGCGTTCTCGGCTTCGGAGGCAGGTTCGGAAAATCCGCGAACTATGTCCTGTTCGGGATGTTCGGCCTCATGGCATATATCTTTCCGCTGGTCCTGTTCGGAGGATGCGCATTTTACATAGCGAACAAAAGAAACGGCATGATCATCAGAAAGATGATCGGCTTTATTATGCTGTTCATTTGTATGTGTATGCTTTTTCACCTCATGACAATGAGCGATTATAAAAGCATTGGCAAAATCACGGAGTACTTCACGGTCTGCGCTTCTGACAGGACAGGCGGCGGTATTGTAGCCGGTCTCTTTGCCTATGCGGCCAAAAAGGCAGGGTTCAACACGATCATCACAGCAACTCTGACACTTTTCATGATTTTCATATCACTCATAATCCTTACCCAGAAGCCCCTGTTCACGCTCTTCGGACGAAAAGGACGCGACAGGGTCCGCCGCGTGCGGGACACACAGCGCGAACATATAAAACGCCGCATGCGCGAGAGTGAAGCCCATCAGATGGAACTGGATCTCAGAACCGGAGATACTTCGAATAAGAATGCGGATGAAGATGACGTCGATTTCTTTGATGATGATGACGAGCCGATATCCGCAAGGGAAGCCGTCAGGCTTCATACGAAAAAGGCACCGGTTAAAGCGGAAAATGAAGAATACCGCGGCTGGGACGAGGATGAGGATGAAGCGGTAAAATTCGTTGAACCCCGCAAAGCACCCAAATCGGAAAACAAGTCAGAAGGCAGACGCAGGGCAGGAAGAAAGAAAAATGCTAAAATCGAGTCTACAGCGCCTGTCGAATCCGGCACGGAACCTGTTGTCAGTCTTAAAGATCGAATCACGATCAACGGTGAGCAGATCGGTGACACGACTGATATCACTCCCGTACCTGACAATGTCGCACCTGAACAAGGCGTTAAGATTCGGAAGGCAGACGATTCCGTCATGCCATCCTTCCTTCATGGCGTTCTCGCCGGAAAGGACACCAGAGCTGTCAAGACTGAAGCTGCACAGAAGAAAGATAAAAACACATCTCTGCCCAGTTTCGATGCCGAGGGAGATGAAGTACTGGCTTCGGGAGTGATGGAAATCCTGGCTTCAGAAGAAGATGACGATGACGAATTCATTGAGGGATCGGCAGACAGCTTCAACAATTCTGAAATAGTTACTTCCGGCTTCGATGATGAAGAGGAAGATGAAGATGATACAAGATTCATCCCGCTTACTGACTTCAAAGTCGGCAAGGACGGAAAGCTCTCCTATGAAGGTCGGGAGGAACCCAGGGTCAAATCTGTATCCGTAAGAAAGAAAGCCTCTCAGAAAATCGATCAGACTGCGGAACCCCCATATGCGGAAGCATCGGAAGAAGCCGCTCCCGCAGAGTCTGTCCCTGCCCGCAGTCAGCGGAAAAACCCGAAAAGTGCGGAGGCGGAGATTGAAGAAGGCGTGCTGAGCATTGATTCCGAGATCAGGCATGCAGCTCCGAAGCCGGTCAGGTATAAACTTCCAAGTGTGAACCTTCTCACAAAAGGAGAGGTCGTTCGCGGAGACTCCAAAAAACAGCTGCTTGAAACGGCCAACAGACTGGAAGAGATCTTCAACAGCTTCGGTGTAGCCGTCCATGTAATTAATGTCAGCAAGGGACCTACCGTCACCCGATACGAGCTTCAGCCCGAGCAGGGCGTAAAAGTCTCCAGGATCGTAGCTCTGACAGATGACATTAAGCTCAATCTGGCAGCATCGGAAATCAGGATCGAAGCCCCGATTCCGGGAAAGGCCGCCGTCGGCATAGAAGTCCCCAACAAGGAAGTATCCCCGGTCACTTTCAGGGACATGATCGAATCGCAGGAGTACAGGAAGAGTAAGGCTCCTCTGACATTTGCAGTCGGAAAAGATATCTCCGGCAAAGCGGTCGTTTCGGATATAGCCAAAATGCCTCACCTGCTGATCGCCGGAGCTACCGGATCCGGAAAGTCCGTCTGTATCAATACGCTGATCATGAGTGTCCTCTACAAGTCGACACCCGATGAAGTCAAGATGCTGATGATCGACCCCAAGGTCGTCGAGTTCAAGATCTACGACGGCATACCACATCTGCTCATACCGGTCGTCACCGATCCGAAGAAGGCCGCGGGCGCCCTTAACTGGGCAGTCCACGAGATGAATGACCGCTACAATAAATTCTCGGAGTATCCGGGAGTAAGAGATCTCAAGACTTATAATCAGAAGATCGACCGGATCAACGAGGCTTTGCCCGATGATGAAAAGAGGGCAAGACTGCCGCAGATACTCATCATCGTCGATGAGCTGGCAGACCTTATGATGGTTGCCCCGGGCGAAGTAGAAGACGCGATCTGCCGTCTTGCGCAGCTTGCCAGAGCAGCCGGTATCCATCTGGTCATTGCCACCCAGCGGCCGTCTGTCAATGTCGTCACCGGACTCATCAAGGCCAATATGCCGTCCAGAATCGCGCTCTCAGTATCCTCCGGCGTGGACAGCCGGACGATCATCGACATGAACGGAGCGGAGAAGCTTCTCGGCAACGGCGATATGCTGTATTATCCGCAGGGTTATCCCAAGCCGGCAAGACTTCAGGGCGCATATGTGTCTGACGACGATATTACAAAAGTAGTAAAATTTTTATCTTCACAATCAAAACAGGTAGTGTATAATAATGACGTCGAAGATAAAATAATCGAATCTATGAATAATTCTGTCCAAAACACCGCAAAGCCGGACGATGACAGAGACCCTTATTTCATTGAAGCCGGCAGGTTCATCATTGAAAAAGACAAGGCCTCGATCGGAATGCTGCAGAGAATGTTCAATATCGGTTTTAACAGAGCGGCCCGCATCATGGATCAGCTCTGCGAAGCGGGTGTTGTCGGTCCGGAAGAAGGAACAAAACCAAGAAGAATCCTCATGTCTAAGGAAACATTCGATGACATGTTCGAAGCGGAGTGACATTTATGAAATGCCGTAAATGCAATTCAGAGATTCCAGACGGCGAACTGATCTGTCCTCGATGCGGTGCCGAGATAAACCTCGTGCCGGATTATCGCCCCGTTGAATTCATGATTGATGAAAAAAAACGGGAGGATAAAGAAAAGCAGGAGCAAAGACGCAGAGCTGTTCAGAAGAAACGGAGACGCAGAAGAAAGAAAAAGCGTGTCTCCAGGAAGAAGGAGAGCAGAGGGTCACTCATCATGACCTTCCTGATCCTGCTTCTCATCATTGCCGCTGCAGTCGGCATCATTCGGTATATCAGGTACCGGAACACCATGAGTTTTGAATACCAGTATGAGCGCTCTCAGGAAGAATTTCTTGCAGGGAATACGGCATCAGCCAGGTCCTATGCTGAAAAAGCTCTTGAATTATCACCGAAGTCAGTAAAATGTCTTCGCCTTATGGCACAAATCGAAAAGAGCGAAGGAAATCTTGAAGCCGCGTCCCGGACACTGGAATCAGCGATTGAGATCGACCCCGGCAATATTGATGTCTACGGTCAGCTCATCAGTCTCTATATGGAGACCAATAACTACGATTCCATCCATGCTCTCATGGAAAACTGCAAATCAGAGGAAGTACTTCTCGAATACGCGGATTATGTCTGTACTGCTCCGGCTATCACTCCGATCGCCGGAACATACAGCAAGGAAATCTCCGTGACGATCGGATCACCGGAAAAACTGATCTATTACACGACTGACGGTACAGATCCGACGACCGCCTCTGATCTAGACACAGATAAGATAAAGACTAACATCGGTAAAAACGAGATCAGGGCAATCGCCGTCAACGATATAGGCATCAAGAGCAACGTCACCGTGTGCGTCTATAACATTGAGATCACAAGACCGGATCCTCCGGTCATCTCCGAGCCGACAGGCGTCTACGAGGAAGGTTCTATGATACACGTGACAGCACCGGAAGGCTGTATTATTTACTATGCCTTTGACGACGTGCCGTCAACAGGGTCAGCTGAGTACACCGGTCCGGTCACCATGCCGGTGGGTTCGCATGTATTTTCCTGTATCGCCGTTGACAGTGACGGCAATCCAAGTGAAAACGTGAACGCCATGTACATCATTGTAGGCTGATTATTCACTTTACAATTCCGCCTTTGCGGAGAATAAAGCATTTGATTTTCAAAACGAATCATCGTTTATTGAAAATATTTCCGTATGCACGGAGAACAGTGAAAGCGCGTTTTTTAGCACGCGCAAGAGGAGGTATACATGTACAAAATCATCAAGAAAGAGCAGCTCAGCAGCGTTGTCTGGCTCATGGAAGTCGAAGCACCGCTCGTTGCGCGTCACTGTGAGCCGGGTCAGTTTATCATTGTCAAGCACGGCGATGAGGGCGAGCGCATCCCGCTCACAATCTGCGATTATGATCGTGAAAAGGGAACTATCACAATCGTATTCCAGCCTGTAGGCGTAGCGACCAATAAGTTCCTTGACCTTAATGAAGGCGATGCCTTCGACGATTTCGTGGGCCCGCTCGGAAGGCCTTCCGACATCATTGAAATGAGCGAAGAAGAACTTGCCGGAAAGAAGTTCCTTTTCGTTGCAGGCGGTGTCGGCGTGGCACCGGTGTATCCGCAGGTCAAGTGGCTCCATGAACATGGAATCGGCGCGGACGTCATCATCGGCGCAAGGACAAAAGACCTCCTCTTCTTCGAAGAGCAGATGAGAGAAGTTGCCGGCAATCTGTATGTCACGACAGATGACGGTTCCTATATGCATAAGGGCGTTGTCACAACTGTGATTGATGAGCTTATGGCCGAAGGTAAAGAGTATAATCACTGTGTCGCGATCGGACCGATGATCATGATGAAATTCGTCTGCCTCACGACTCAGAAATATAACATCCCGACAATCGTCAGTATGAACCCGATCATGGTCGACGGAACCGGAATGTGCGGTGCATGCCGCCTTTCAGTCGGCGACGAAATCTCGTTCGCATGTGTCGACGGCGCGGAGTTTGACTGCTTCAAGTTCAACTGGGCAGAGGCCATGAAGAGATCACAGCTGTACAAGACAGAAGAAGGCCGCGCTATGCTGAAATATCAGGAAGGTGATACACATCACGGTGGCTGCGGAAATTGTGGAGGTGAGAATTAATGCCGAATATGTCCAAGACTAAGGTCCCTGTAAGAGAGCAGGAGCCGCTCGTTAGAGCTACTAATTTTGATGAAGTATGCTATGGCTATAACGAAGAAGAAGCCGTAGAAGAAGCAACAAGATGTCTCAACTGCAAGAATGCTCGCTGTATCGAAGGCTGTCCGGTCAGCATCAACATACCGGGCTTTATCAAGAAAGTTACAGAGAGAGATTTTGAGGGTGCATATCAGGTCATTTCCGAGTCCAGCGCCCTGCCGGCAGTCTGCGGTCGAGTATGCCCGCAGGAGACACAGTGCGAAGGCAAGTGCATCCGCGGTCTCAAGGCTGAGCCGGTCTCCATCGGCAAGCTCGAAAGATTCGTCGCTGACCGCGCGAAAGCTGACGGCATCAAGCCGGAAGGCGCAAAGGTCAAGAACGGACATAAAATCGCAGTAATCGGATCAGGCCCTGCAGGTCTCACATGTGCAGGAGACCTTGCAAAACTCGGCTATGACGTAACCATCTATGAAGCTCTGCACAAAGCAGGCGGCGTTCTCACTTACGGCATTCCGGAATTCCGTCTTCCGAAGGACGCTGTTGTCGCTGAGGAAGTCAAGAATGTTGAAGGGCTCGGTGTCAAGATCATAACCGACGTCATCGTCGGCAGAACGATCACTGTTGACGAACTGATCGAGCAGGAAGGCTATGAAGCCATCTTCATCGGTTCCGGCGCAGGTCTTCCGATGTTCATGGGCATCCCGGGAGAGAACGCGAACGGCGTATTCTCTGCAAATGAATACCTGACCAGAAACAACCTCATGAAAGCTTTCCGCGATGATTATGATACACCGATCTACCATGCAAAGAAGGCAGTTGTCGTCGGCGGCGGAAACGTTGCTATGGACGCCGCGCGTACAGCCCTTCGTCTGGGCGCGGAAGTACACCTTGTTTATCGTCGAAGCGAGGCAGAACTGCCCGCAAGAGCAGAGGAAGTACATCATGCAAAGGAAGAGGGTGTTCAGTTCGATATCCTCACAAATCCGGTCGAGATCCTCATGGATGAGAACGAGAACGTCACCGGCATCCGCTGCATCCGCATGCAGCTCGGTGAGCCGGATCAGTCAGGCAGACGCCGTCCGGTAGAAATTCCGGGATCTGAGTTCGAGATGGAGTGTGACTGCGTCATTATGTCCCTCGGAACATCCCCGAACCCGCTCATTTCTTCCACGACACCTGGTCTTGAGATCAACCGCAGAAAATGCCTTGTGGCTACCGAAGATGAAGGCAAGACAACGAAGGAAGGCGTATACGCAGGCGGCGATGCTGTCACCGGCGCAGCGACCGTTATCCTGGCCATGGGCGCAGGCCGTGCCGGCGCACGCGGTATCGACAACTATATTAAGAGCAAGGAAGCGAACGCTTAACTTCCCGGAAAATGAATTATGTAAGGGCTGTCGCATACGGCAGTCCTTCTTTTACGCTCATATTGTACTCAACTCTTAACTCCCCACCGCTTGCAGCGGGGGGCTTCCCCCACTGAGATAAAGGAGTTCTGACAGTTAAGGAGAGAAAATGCTCATAAAGATCATCTGTGTCGGAAAAATAAAAGAAAAGTTCTATCGGGACGCCATACTTGAATATACAAAGCGCCTCAGCCGTTATACGAAGATCGAGATTGTTGAGTGCGCGGATGAGAAAACGCCTGAAAATGCATCAGCTGAACTGTGTGAACAGATAAAGGCCAGAGAGGGGGAGCGTATTCTCGGCAGGATGAAGGACAGCGACTATTGTATAGCTCTTGCAATCGACGGAAAAATGTATTCATCCGAGGCGCTGTCCGGGCATCTGGACAAACTCATGCTCAGCGGAAAGAGCACCCTTGTGTTCGTCATAGGCGGAAGTCTCGGACTATCCGGGGCAGTCCTTGCCCGGGCGGACGAAAAACTCAGCTTTTCTGCCCTGACTTTTCCCCATCAGCTTATGAGAGTTATTCTGCTTGAACAGGTCTACAGATCGTTCAGGATAATGAAAGGCGAGCCTTATCATAAGTGATGCAAGATTTGCACTTTATATTATGCGGCAAAGATGCTAAAATACTCTGTATGTCAATCCAGACCGGCTGCAGCGCAGGATGAATGCCTTGCAATCAGGGACAGATTGTCAGTACATCCTGTGTAAAAGGGGTTTTTCATGAACAACAGGACTGAAATCAGTATGAGCATACCCGCCGAGCACCAGAAAAACATTTTCGGGGAGCTCGACGAGCACATTAAATCAATTGAGCGGACACTGGGCGTGGATATCATAGTCCGGGACGACAGTGTGAAAGTGCAGGGACCGACCCTTAATGCTGCGAGAGCCAGAAAACTGCTTTCCCAACTGCTTATCAAGTCGGAGCGCGGTGAAACTGTCACTACGCAGAATGTCAATTACGCGCTTTCTCTCTTCATGGATGATATGGGCGACCGGCTTGATGCTCTGGATGATGATGTCATTATCCACACCATGGCAGGCAGACCGATCAAAGCCAAGACTCTTGGTCAGAAAGCCTATGTCGATTCTATCCGCAATAAGATGATCACATTCGGTATCGGGCCGGCAGGTACCGGAAAGACCTATATGGCAATGGCGATGGCTGTGAGGGCTTTCAGAAAAGACGAAGTGAGCAGGATCATCCTTACAAGACCCGCGATCGAAGCCGGTGAAAAGCTCGGTTTCCTTCCCGGAGACCTGCAGAGCAAGATCGATCCCTATCTCAGGCCTCTTTACGACGCTCTCTTCGAGATCATGGGACCGGAAGCTTTTCAGAAGAATTCAGAAAAAGGCCTGATTGAAGTAGCTCCTCTGGCCTACATGCGCGGCCGAACTCTTGACAACGCATTCATTATTCTGGATGAAGCTCAAAACACCACACCCGCCCAGATGAAAATGTTCCTCACCCGCATAGGCTTCGGAACAAAGGTAGTGATCACGGGAGACCGCACACAGAAAGATCTTCCGAGAGATCAGGAGAGCGGCCTCGACGTATCAATGAAAGTACTGAAAAAAATCGACGAGATCGGTTTCTGTGAGCTGACATCCAAAGATGTCGTTCGACATCCGCTGGTCCAGAAAAT
>JAFRCB010000207.1 GCA_017404585.1 Lachnospiraceae bacterium | reverse complement strand
TCCGAACATCACGTTCTTTAAGGCGAGCGAAGGCCAGAGCCCGCGCGAGGCAGCCGAAAAGCACATGCTTTCATACTGCAAGGCCACAAAGAGTGTGGATTTGAGCGAGTGTACGATCGAGCAGCTTCTGTATCTGATCAACCAGCGCAAGCCGGTTGTGGCGCTGACCGAGGGAGATAACGCACTGCTGATTTACGGCTACTCCGAGACGAGCATTCACTGTGTGGACGCCAGAACCGGAGAAGCAGTGAAACTGACCTATGAAGAATTTGAGGGGAAGGCCAAGGCTTATCTGTCGGCCGACCCGATGACGATGCAGTAAAAAGGAGGAGACACGCATGAAACTGACAACTGTTCGTGAGATCTTTAAGGACAGAGAGCGGTTCATTGATCAGGAAGTGAGCGTCGGCGGATGGGTTCGCAGTATTCGCGATTCCAAGACATTTGGTTTTATCGTTCTGCACGACGGTTCCTGTTTTGAGACGCTGCAGATCGTCTACGGCGATAAGCTTGGCAATTTCAAGGAGATCTCCTCACTCAATGTCGGGGCAGCCGTCGTGGTGACAGGCAAGCTTGTCGCAACGCCGCAGGCAAAGCAGCCGTTTGAGATTCAGGCTGCACAGGTGGAGATTGCCGGCGAGTCAACGCCGGATTACCCGCTGCAGAAAAAGCGCCATTCTATGGAGTATCTGCGGACGATCTCCCATCTGCGCCCGCGCACCAACACCTTCCAGGCAGTTTTCCGTGTCCGCTCCATGCTCGCGTACGCGATCCATAAGTTCTTCCAGGACAGGGGCTTTGTCTATGTGCACACGCCCATCATCACCGGAAGCGACTGCGAGGGCGCCGGAGAGATGTTCCAGGTCACGACACTTGATCTGGATGAGCTGGGGCACAGCGGAAAAGGGCCGGATTACAGCCGGGACTTTTTCGGGCAGCAGACGAGCCTGACCGTCAGCGGCCAGCTGGACGTCGAGGCCTTTGCCCAGGCTTTCCGCGATGTCTATACTTTCGGACCGACATTCAGGGCGGAGAATTCCAATACGACCCGCCACGCAGCCGAGTTCTGGATGATCGAGCCGGAGATGGCTTTCACGGATCTGGAAGGCGACATGGAAGTCGCGGAGGATATGCTCAAATACATCATCAGCTATGTCCTGGAGAATGCGCCGGAGGAGATGCAGTTCTTTAACAGATTTATCGATAAGGGATTGCTGGAGCGCCTGGACAATGTTGTGAACTCTGAATTTGCCCATGTGACCTATACGGAGGCAATCGAACTGCTGTCAAAGCACAATGACCGGTTCGAGTACAAAGTCGAGTGGGGAAGCGATCTGCAGACAGAGCATGAGCGGTATCTCACAGAAGAGATCTACCGCCGCCCGGTCTTTGTCACAGACTATCCCAAAGAGATCAAAGCCTTCTATATGAAGCTGAACGATGACGGAAAAACAGTTGCTGCGGTCGACTGTCTTGTTCCCGGCATCGGAGAGATCATCGGAGGCAGTCAGAGGGAGGATGATTTTGATAAACTTCGCCGGAGGATGAGTGAGTTGAACTTAAGCGAAGAAGAGTACGCGTTTTATCTGGATCTGCGCAAATACGGCACGACACCGCATGCCGGTTTCGGTCTCGGATTTGAGCGCTGCGTCATGTACGTAACCGGCATGGCCAATATCCGTGACGTTTTGCCATACCCGCGCACCGTAGGCAGCCTCTGAGAAACACATCGTCTTTCTCGGGGCAATACATGCGACGGAACACCGGACCGGTGTTCCGGTATGAAGAAAGGAGAAAACAATGGCTGAGTATATGGACATTTATCGTTCCTGGCTGAATGACCCGTTTTTCGACGAAGAGACACGGGCAGAGCTGAAGGCCATCGAAGGCGATGAGAACGAGATCAAAGAGCGCTTCTATAAGGATCTCGAGTTCGGTACTGCCGGTCTGCGCGGTATTTTGGGAGCCGGCACCAACCGGATGAATATCTACACGGTCGGCAAAGCCACACAGGGACTGGCCAACTATATCGTCAAACAGAACGGTCAGGACAAGGGTGTTGCCATCGCCTATGACTGCCGGCACATGTCGCCTGAATTCGCTGAGAGAGCCGCATGCGTGCTGGCCGCCAACGGGATCCGCTCCTACCTGTTTGAGTCGCTCAGACCGACACCGGAGCTGTCGTTTGCTGTCCGCCATCTCGGCTGTATCGCCGGTATCAATATCACGGCGAGCCACAACCCGCCGGAGTACAACGGGTACAAGGTCTACTGGGAAGACGGCGCGCAGATCACACCGCCGCATGATACCGGTATTATGAATGATGTTCTGGCAGTCGATTACCATGACATCCTGAGCATGCCGCGTAAAGAGGCTGAGGACAAGGGACTTTGCACCGTGATTGGCGCGGATGTCGATGCGGCGTATGACAAGTGCGTGATGGCTCTGATCATTCACCAGGATGCCATCGATGCGGTATCTGATGACCTGAAGATCGTTTACACACCGCTCCACGGCACAGGCAATCTCCCGGTACAGCGCGTTCTGAGGAATGCCGGATTTAAACATGTCACGGTCGTTCCCGAGCAGGAGCTGCCGGACGGTGACTTCCCGACTGTCGGCTATCCGAATCCCGAGACGCCAAAGGCGTTTGAACTTGGTCTTAAGCTGGCGAAAGAGATCGGCGCCGACCTGGTTCTTGCCACCGATCCGGATGCTGACCGCATCGGTGTACATGTGCGGGATACAGAGGGTGAGTACCATGCCCTGACCGGCAATATGTCCGGATGCCTTCTGGCCGACTATATCATCGGCCAGCGCAAAGCGACAGGCAAGCTCCCCGATGACGGATTCCTCGTCACGACGATCGTTTCCACCAACCTCGCGCAGGCGATTGCTGCGGACTATGGTGTTGACTTCGTGGAAGTCCTCACAGGTTTTAAGTATATCGGCGAGAAGATCCTGATTTCGGAGGAGACCGGCAAGGGTCACTATCAGTTCGGTTTCGAGGAGAGCTATGGCTCGCTGGCTGGAGAGTACGCGCGCGATAAGGACGCAGTTGCCGGTTCCTTAAGTCTGTGTGAGGCCGCAGCCTGGTATAAGACACAGGGCAAGACGCTCTGGGAGGCGATGACCGGTCTGTATGAGAAGCACGGCTGGTACCAGGACGGCGTGAAGGCAGTGGCGCATGAAGGCGCCCAGGGGCTGGAGCTGATCGCTGCTATGATGGAAGCGCTGAGAAATGATCCGCCGAAGAAACTCGGCTCCTGGGATGTGGTCGCGATGCGCGATTACCGCTCTCACGTCAGAAAGGTCTTTGATCCGGAGAGTGAGGAGACGCTCGATCTTCCGAAGTCAAATGTGCTGTATTTTGAGCTGACCGATCAGGCATGGGTGTGTGTCAGACCGTCCGGAACCGAGCCCAAGATCAAGTTCTATTTCGGCGTGCGCGGCGAGAGCGAAGATGCGTCCAAAAAGGCACTGGAGGAATTGACGAATGCGGTCGATTCCTATATGGACGGGATACAGAGCCGGATTTGATAAAAAAGCCCGTTTCGCTGAAAATACCGCGGTATTTTCATTGAAACACTTGACAAAATAGGTTATAATCTGTATAAACAAATAGGTGGTTATCACATACATTAAAAATGTAAATTTAAGGAGGAAATGTTATGAACAAAACAGAATTAGTTGCAGCAATCGCTGACCAGGCTGGACTTTCCAAGAAAGACGCAGAGAAGGCTCTGAAAGCTTTTACAGATACAGTTACCGCAGAGCTCAAGAAGGGCGAAAAAGTACAGCTCGTAGGCTTTGGTACATTTGAAGTTTCCGAGAGAGCTGCACGCGAAGGAAGAAATCCGCAGACAGGCAAAGCGATGAAGATTGCTGCATCAAAGGCTCCGAAGTTCAAGGCCGGCAAGGCTTTGAAAGTTGCTGTTAACAGTTAATTCTGGTTCAGGAACAGATGATGACAGCCCGCCTTTTTTAAGGCGGGCTTTTTCATAGGAGGCATTATGAGACTTGACAAGTATCTGAAAGTATCACGTCTGATCAAGCGCCGCACGGTCGCCAGAGAGGCATGCGATCAGGGCAGAGTGTCCCTCAACGGACGCGTGGCCAAAGCAGGCACAGCAGTCAAAGTGGGCGATGTGATCGAGATCGCGTTTGGCACGCGCAGTGTGAAAGCGGAGATTCTGGACATCAGTGAAACCGTCCGTAAAGAGGACGCTAAGGAGATGTACCGCTCTATATAGTGGCTC
>JAFRCB010000206.1 GCA_017404585.1 Lachnospiraceae bacterium | reverse complement strand
GATGGCCCACTTCCCTATGTTATGAAAACCTATCTTTTGTTGCATTGTAACACAGGTGTTGTCACACTACTATCACACAAATCTATTTCAATCCTTCTTTAGCGTCGGGACAAGTGTTTGAGCTGGCGGTTCTCATTTTGAGCCTTTAAACTGAAAAACTTATTTGCTGTCCGGACTTTCGGACAGTATTATTGTTACAATATGGTTACACTCAAGAAGAAAGGTGGTCCTGAACATGCTGCAAGGCAACAAAGTCCTCCCTCTGGATGAAGTGGTCCTGCGGGTCACCGTCACCCAGGTGCTCTATGAATGCCAGGTCAACGAGAACCTGATCGTACAAATGCTCCGCAGCCGCTGCCACTGCACGGAGAACGAGGCCGTCAACCTGTATGTCTATGAGAAGACCACCAGGGCTCCGATCCGCGCCCTGCAGAGCTATCTGGAGGCGGAAAAGGGCTTTCCGCCGGACAGCAAGAAATCCGTCTACGGCCTCGCCTTTGACAAGATGAGCAGCGAGCCGGACTGCCGGAACGTCACACCCGGAGGAGTTCTATGCCCGCTTCGGCCCGGAGTTCGAGGCGCTGAAAGGGGATCGCTACTTCCGCGACATGCGGATGGAAACTGCCTCGGATGTTGCGATGGTGATTTGAAGCATGATATGATGTATCATCATTATCGTTAAAGATACCCCGGATTTTACTCCGGGGTTTTCTCATTCCTGCTTTCCTTTTGCTTTCGCTTCCTCTTCGGTCATGAACAGGCGCTTGCCGATGACGGACTGCTCGAGTTTGGCAGTGCCCTCTGCGAAGGTAAAGTAAAACTTTGTGTTCCCGATCTTCCCGATCCTGCCGCTCTTCACCTCGCGGGTGCCGCGGTCCATATAATAGAGGGGCTGGCCTGAATGCAGCCAGAGCTCCTGACTGTCGTCGCCCCTGTCCGGCACGAAAATCTGGATCGGGTTCTGCGTGTCATCATAAGCATCGACCCAGGGCATTCAACTCACCTCTTTACTACCATCTTCCTTCCCAGAGCACGACATCCTCAAGTTCCTTTCTGTCAAGATAATCCTGATAATCCTGATCGCTCAAGCTGCTCATTTTACTTTCGACGTGATCACGGCAGCTGAGTTCAAACCCAAGATCTGCGAGCTCAATGTTGATTACATTTTCCAAGTCCATGTGATAATAATAATCTTTCGCCTCTTTGATGGTGTTGAAAAACAGGAATTCATCATACGAACTCTCGGTGCGATAGACGCGGAGCAGATAATGTCTCATTTCAACACACCCTTTCAAAGATTATTAATGTTCAGGAAACTCACGACGGCGACGGCCTTGCCAAGGATCGTCGCCTGATTCATCTCCTCACCGACCAGATTGATCGGATCGAAGAGCGGGTTCTCCGGCATCAGGGTCAGCCGGTTCTTATAGATATAGACCCGTTTGAGGGTAGCCTCCTCCCCGATGAGGACGGCGGCAATCTCGCCGTTGTCCACGATGGGCTGACTCTTGATATAGACGATGTCGCCGGGGAAGATGCGGGCGTTGATCATGCTCTCGCCCTTGCAGGTGAGGGCGAAGTCGGCGTTCACCTTCGGCGGGGAGGGAATCATCTCTTCTATATTCTCAACAGCCAGGACCGGCGCGCCGCAGGGCACGGTGCCGGCCAGAGGCAGCATTTTGGGAGCGTCAAGGACAGACGCTCTCACTTTTCTTTCCCTGCTTTTGTCGCGGATGGCGATCGACTCCGCCCGGGCGGCGGCAAACTCGGTCAGGTCGCGGTCAAAGTACTTTGCCACGATCACCATCGTGGCGTCGGAGGGGATGGCCTTTCCCTGCTTCCATCCGGTGAGGGTTGAGCGGTTCAGTCCCATCTCCTCCATGGCAATCGAGGGGGACTTGCCGCACTTGTTACACTCTTCAATAAACTTCTCATAGAAAGTCATGCCCGAGACCTCCAATCAAAAAAATTACGAAACAGAAACGCAGTCAGCAGCGGGCTTTGTCGTTGTCAATTGTGAAGATCACACAAAATAACATGGGGTTTTTGTACGAATCGCCGATTGACGCCACGCGTTGTCGACCCTATAATCACACTCGAAAGTTGATTTTGTTGATCGCTTTTCTTGAACTGATGGCAGTATAGCACAGGTTCTCAATTATTTCAACCAATTTTTTTAACTATCAGGAAAGGAGGAAGAAGGAATTGCCGGAGAAATGGACAGGCAGGCTGCGGGGACACATGTTCAACGAGAACATTTCGGTCCGGGAGCTTGCGCAGGCGGCGGGCTGGTCCTTTGCGTATGTGTCCGCGATCCTGCACGGGAAACGGATCCGACCGGGGGCCAGGGAGATATTGGAGGCTGCGTATGAAAAAATCATAGAAGAGAGAAAGAGAGAAAGAAAGTGCAGAGCGCAAAGATAAGGGTTAGAAAGGAGCCCGACTGCAGCTTGCTTCCGTTGCGCGGAAGAGGACATTCCGCCTCGCACCAGCGTACTGCGCCGCGCAATAGGTTTATTAAGATTATGACCGGGGCCGCGAACAGGTTTCTAAAAAGCCTGCGCGTCTGCGGAGAACGGGAAGCGGGCGACGAAAAAGCACCCTCGCTGGCGGGCGAAGGTGCCGAGGTGCACTAATCCGTTGGCTGAAACAGATTAATACGAAAGGAATTATATCAGAAATGGAGAATTTTGGCAACCTTTATAAGACGCAGGAAGGAACCATCCTCGGGCACATGCTGATCCACGGCAGCATCACGGAGCGGGAAGCCTTCCGCAAGTATAACATCACCTGCACCGCGCAGCGGATCTACGATCTGCGGAAGCTGGGCTTCTGCATCCGGACGGAGAAGATCTTCTTCCAGAACCGCTACGGGCACACGAGCTATTACGGCCGCTACTGGCTGAACGGCTTTCAGGAGGCGGCGGCATGAACATCTATCTCATCAACCGGCAGATCGAGGAGCTGCTGGAGGAGGTCGATCCGGAGACCGGCGAGGCGCTTTTCGATCCGGCACTGCTGAACGAGCTGATGATGGAAAGGGAGAACGCTACGGAAGACCTGGCCCTCGGATATAAAAACCTGACGGCGGAGGCATCCGCCATCCGCGGCGAGGCCGCCGCCCTGACGGAGAGGGCGCGGAAGGTGGAGAAGATGGCGGAGAACGCGAAGAAATACCTCACCGCCATCCTGGGCGGAGAGAAGTTCAAGACAAGCCGGGTCAGCATCGGCTACCGCACCAGCAGCCGCGTGGATCTGGGTGACGGCTTCATCCCCTGGGCAAAGGAGAACGCGCCCCGCCTGCTGCGGGAGAAGGAGCCGGAGGCGGACAAAAGCGAGATCAAGCGTCTGCTGAAAAACGGCGTCACGGTCCCCTACGCCTCGCTCATTGAGGAAAGCAATATTCAGATCCGATAACACAGAAAGGATTTCACCTTGAATATTTTTGAAGCGATCACGTACATCATGAATATGGGTTATGCCGTCGGGAAGGACCGGAAGAACGAGCAGCAGCGCTTCTTCTACCGCGGGATCGATGACGTGATGAATGTGTTTCAGCCCCTGATGGCCGAGGCCGGGATCTTCATCGTGCCGGAGGTGCTGGAGGCGAAGCGGG
>JAFRCB010000205.1 GCA_017404585.1 Lachnospiraceae bacterium | reverse complement strand
GACCATGATGGCCTTGTCATCGGAAAAGTCGATAAAGCGGCTCATCTGGACTTTAAAGCAATCGATATTGTGCTGAATTGTCTCTTTTGTCAGGACTTTTCGAAGGTCCTGTCTGCCGGACGGATCGCCGATCATACCCGTGCCGCCGCCAAGAAGGGCGATTGGCTTGTTGCCTGCCATCTGAAGTCTCTTCATAAGGCAGAGAGCCATAAAATGGCCTACATGAAGGCTGTCTGCAGTCGGATCAAAGCCGATATAGAAAGTGGCTTTGCCGGAATTAATCAGTTCTCTGACCCGGTCCTCATCGGTCACCTGGGCGAGCAGTCCTCTTGCCTTCAGTTCTTCGTAAATCTGCATCGTTTTTTCTCCTCTATGTATAGTCTCCGGACTCCGAAGCTCCGATGCGGGTTCCTCACTCCGCGAATACGGCGCCAGAGAGCCTTAATGGGTATCGACCGACTTCACGTGCCATTGGCAACGGTCAATTGCGTGCGGTTAACTTTCTCGTACGCATGTCTGCGTGATAGTATAACCAAAAGAAAAGCCAAAATCAAGAATACCGTCAGTTAAATAAATAAGCAAATGGATCTTCTTCTGATATAAACCGCTCAATATGGTAGGCCAGCTGGGCTGCGACGTGCTCCTCTTTAAGGATCCTTCGGGCTTCCGCGCGGTCAATAAGAATGGCCTCGATCTCCTCATTCTCTTCCAGATACTTTTTGGATGTCTCCCCGCTTATATACCCGTATACGCAGGCGCAACTCTCATCTGTCATGCCGACAGTGGTGAACCTCGGGGCTTCGAACATGGGATCCACATCGATCGGGGTAAGTGTCAGTCCGGTCTCCTCATGTACCTCGCGGACCGCCGCCTCCCTGTAAGATTCGCCGTCATCGACCAGACCTGCAGGAAGCTCATATATATACCCGTCAATAGGATAACGGTACTGGCGGATCACAAGCACTCTCTGCCGGTCCTCCGTGATCGCATAAATAATGACACCGTCAGGCTTATTTATATGAGTGACGCACATAAGATCTTCCGGCTTCTCCGCACGTGAGGCGACAAAATATTTGCCTGTGTTTCCTGTCTTTCTGGTCGTTATAAGCTCGTACATGTTGAGGAATCTGTTCTTTGTCTGCTGATGGATCTCATTGATAATTCCCATTTTTCTCTCCTTTTCATTGTCGGCCGACTTCGTGCCCGCTTTTGTTTATCTTTTCCGATTAAAGAAACAGGGCTGCCTTCCGGACCGGCACTCAGCTTCGGCAGACATTTATCTGCCCTGAGCCGTGCCGGAGCTCTGCAGCCCCGCTTTTTCGTTCATATCAGGAACACCCCGGCGTTCTTGCCGCGCATCATCGCAGACTTACGTCGCGGGAATTCTGCGTCAGAGATTAATATATAACGACAGCCTCGCCGTCGATCACATTCTCGAATATGATCTTCATAGCTGCAAGGGGTGTATTGACACAGCCATGGGATCCGTCATACAGGTACATCTCCCGTATATATTCCGAGTCTTCGCGCCACTGTGCGTCGTGGATTCCTTCAGACTGATTGAACGCGATCCAATAGTCCACAAGCTGTTCATAGCCTCGGGTCTCCATCGTTCCGAGAAGCACATGTTCTTCATGCCAGTCTACTGAAAAACAGCCTTTATGCGTGATGCGTTCCTCGTCATCCGTCGGCATGCCGGTGACGACATTGGTATCGATAAGAAGTTCGCCGTCTTTGTACATCCACAGATGCTGGTCGGTAATACTGATTTCTATGTACGTGTCGCCCAGACCGTTATTTGTCGTATAGAGCGGCTTTCTCCAGTAACTGACCTCGTAACTGCCGGTATCGTGGGCACTCAGCTTCTCTATGATATCTGCCCCGACTGCTTCCTCATTGAGCTCATAGCCGTAATCACCGCCGGGGGTAATATCCACTTCTATACCGTCATATGTCGTGAATTTGAATGATTTTCCGAGAGAATCATGTTTCTCTCTCCACTCCGACATCAGGTTCATGACCTTGCCTTCATCGACATAAAGCCCATCCTTGCCCTCTGATATCAGACTGTTGATGATCTCCCTGGTCAGGACTTCCGGCGTATCCCAAAAGATATATGTGAGTCCCGCGGATTTCATATATTCATTCCACTCATGGAGCCGCTCGCGCAGCTTCTCATCCGAGCTGTATACCTTCGGCAGAATATGATACTCTTCGAGATCCAGCAGCTTATTGCCCGTGAGCAGACATTCGCACGCCTCGGCTTTGGCAGCATCCACATCTATGGTCGTGCCCATAACTTCCGGAAATACGACGTAATTTCCGGTCTCGTCCATGGCAACATGCGCGTCCTGAGGCTCGATCATGGTCGTCGTCTTGAATCCTGACATTTTCTTCAGAATATCGGCAAATGCAGTCTCGTCGTAGCTTACATCCTCCTCTATGACGATCTCGTTTTTCCTGAAGAACGAAATCGGCCACGCAAACTGATTCTGCTCCTTCAGGGCTTCCTTGATCCACTTCATGCTCTCATACTTAAGGTTCACGGCGGAACCTTCAACATGCTCCTGCGAACCGTCCAGATTGCGCACTGTCAGGACATAGTCATTGATTGTCGGTTTTATCAGCTTACTTGCAGACGCATACGATTTAAATCCGACTTTAATCCCGTTCAGATATGTCCTCGGCATGAAAATGAAGGAAAACACGAAGGCAAGTACGAGATAGACCCCAAGAATCGCGCCAAGGGTCCCGAGGATCTTTTTCTTGTTCCTTTCCGGAATTTTGGCGATCAGTGCCTTGATAAAAGTGCCGAATGCCGCAAAAGCCGCTGCCGCTTTGGCTTTGATATCGAATTTCTCCTTATTCTCAGCGGCAGACGGGGCTGTATTCTCAGTCTCCGCGCTGCCGTCCGCTGCAGACCCGGTTTTCTTTCTGCCTTCCGCACTTTCAGTCGATGCAGGCTTTGTTTTTTTCCTCGTTTTCGCGCTGCCGTCAGGGTTGGGCCTTGCTTTTCTCCTGACCTCCGCACTGCCGTCCGATGCGGGCTTCGGCTTTTTCCCGGCCTCCGCACCGTCGTCCGATGCAGGCCTCGCTTTCCTCTTTATCCGCTTCTTTGTCTCCGGCTTTTCCTCAGCAGAAACACTTTCATCCCCGTCGGGCACGGAAGCGGCTTTCTTGATATGGACCTTCTTCTTTTTCAGCTCGGTTCCATCCTCGGCAAGTACATCTGTTATTTCACCCGACTCGGACCGCTTTTTGCGAACCTTTCGCGTTTTCTTCCCCTTATTTTCACTTTCGGCCTGCGGCTCAGCCTTTGTTCTTCCGGCCTCCTGCTCCCCTTTGGCCGGTCTCTTTCGAACTTTTTTCTTTTTCTGTACGGCTCCGGAATCCGCTCTGTCCGGCATGTCATCGGTCACTCTGGGCTCCCCTCCGGCTCCTTCTGCCGGTTCCGTAATGACCTCTGATTTCTTTACATCATCTGCCACATTTTCCTCCAAGTACCTTCAGCAATGTCTGACGGTGTAGCGCCCGGCTTCATCTATGCCGGAACTTCACACAGTAAAAACGCCATATGAAGTGATTATAGCATAAGACGGATTACTTAGGTAGTTTTTTCGATTTTGACTTGCTGCATATCATTCGGGAGTTCACCGTAAGCGCAACATACTCTTTCAGGCTGAATTCTACATGCAAAACAGTAAAGGGGGCTGCCGCATCAGCCGGTGTCACCGCTATACATGGCAGACATCTGTACATAACATCTGCCATATAATGGTGCACGCCTTAATGCGACAGCCCCCTAATTCAGTTCTCCCTGTTAATTATCCGATTCTCTGCCTGTCAGACTCCCTGCGGATTC
>JAFRCB010000204.1 GCA_017404585.1 Lachnospiraceae bacterium | reverse complement strand
TTATACACGCATGGGCCACCCGTTAAATCTATCATAAAATGAAAGAAATTAAAACCCTTTCCTTGCTTTTTGCGCTCAATCATCTCGTGTGCGAGATAGTCGTACTGCTCAAGAAGGAACGGGACATCTTCCGGTCTGATCGCGTAATCCTCCTCCGGGGGGGCCACGACCGGTTCCACTGATATCTGGTCAAAACCGAGATCCGCAAGATGCAGGACGTCCTTCGCAAAATCAAGGTTCCAGTGCGTATATGTTCCGCGCACATAGTAGGAAAGTCCGAGCTCATTTCTCATCTTAGCGAACTTCAGGAACTTGGGTAGAGTGAGATCGTAGCTGCCCTGTCCTTTTCTGAACGGCCGCATCCTGTCATGAACTTCTTTTCTGCCGTCGATGGAGAGAACTACATTGTGCATCTCCCTGTTGCAGAACTCCATAATCTCATCATTAAGAAGCACGCCGTTGGTCGTAAGAGTAAAGCGGAACTTCTTCGGAGAGATCGTATCCTTCGTCGCCTCCTCGAGAGACCTCCCGTAGGCGACAAGTTCCTTCACCACTTCCCAGTTCATGAGAGGCTCGCCGCCGAAAAAGTCCACTTCAAGGTTCGTGCGCATTCCGGAATTCTTTACAAGAAAATCCAGCGCTTTTCTGCCGACCTCGGCGGACATGAGTGCCCTGCGTCCGTGGTATTCGCCCTCCTCGGCAAAGCAGTAGCGGCATGCAAGATTGCAGTCATGGGCGATGTGGAGACACAGCGCTTTGACGACTGTCGGCCTCTTTGCGAACTGGTCGATGGACGGTCTGTAGGGTTCCGGAGAAAAAAGCGAACCCTCTCTTCTGAGTTCCTCGATCTCCTCCAAAACTTCTTCGATCTCGCTGCTGTCCGTATCGGGATGAGCGTCTGACAGAGCTCTGCGTACAGCAAATGCATCCTGCGTTTCGCTCATGACGGCGACAGCATCATAAAAAAGGTCATCCGCGACATGGACCGATCCGCTCGGAACGTCAAGGATGATACCCATACCCTCAGATTTATACTGATGAACCTGCATAATATATGCTACTCCGTTTTCTAATTTCATTCACGTCCCGCTCTCGGGACGCAATAAGGGGCCTGCATCGGCAGACCCCGGAATTTCTGACTAATGATATATATCAAATGCCGCTATTACTTGCGCTCGCAGCTCTGATTGCCGACTGTGCAGCTTGTCTTGCATGCGGACTGGCAGGATGTCTGGCATTCGCCGCAGCCGCCCTTTTTCAGAGTGTTCTGAAGATTCTTTGTGTTCAGGCTCTTAACATGTTTCACGGTTTCAGGTCCTCCTTATTCATTTGGTGTACAGTATATCACAAGTAGTGTCACCGTACAAGATGCGATATTTTACTTTTCCATACGTCTCTTGTACCAGATGCTCTTTTTCTCACGGATCGACTCAAGGTAAAGATGTATCATGGCAGCAATCGAAGCAAGTCCGGTCCCAAAGAAAAGTACCGGCTTTGAATTATCTCCGGTCTTCGGATGGGTCCTCTTCGTGTTCGATATACCTGTGGATGTGCGTGTAAATCCACTCGAACTTCCGCCGGTCTTTTTGCTGCCCGATGAACCGGATGTACTGCCGCTCTTCGAACTGCCCGACGAGCCGGATGAGCTGCCGCTCTTCGAACTGCCCGATGAACCGGATGAGCTGCCGCTCTTCGAACTGCCCGATGAACCGGATGAGCTGCCGCTCTTCGAACTGCCCGATGAACCGGATGAACTGCTGCCCTTAGAGCTTCCCGACGATCCGGATGAACTGCTGCCGGACGAGCCGCTCTTTGAGCTTCCGGATGACTTATTCTGATCTTTGTCTCTGACTCTGGTCCCGACTCTGTCCGTATCACCCACCAGCTGATTTGCTCCGGGACTAGCGAGTACTTCTGTATCCTCGTTCTCGGTTACACTGACATCAGCGCCTGCCGCATCGTCAGCCGGCATTGTCAAAACGGCATTCTCCGCGGATGTTGTCAGCGCTGCGTTCACTGCATTTGTTCCGGCACCGACAAGACTTTCCTCTGATGATGTCGCTTCGGGAATTTTCTCAGCCTCCGCTTCTTTAGCCGCAAGGACCTCGAGCGGATTCACAGCCGCCTCCTCCTTTGGCTCCGAGGAAATATTCTCAGCCGCCTCTTCCGTGGAAGCCGCAGTTGAAATCTCAGCAGATGCTGCAGGTGCGGCAGACACGGCGTCTTCTGCCTCATCGGTCACCCCGGCAGGAGCTGTGTCCAAAGTCTCGGAAGACGTCCCGGCAGGCTCTTTGTCTGCAGTCTCCACAGAGGCGGACCCGACGGACGAAGCATCCGCTGTCTCAGAGAGTGCTGTCTCCTGACTCTCGGCAGGCACCGCGCTCACAGTCTCGCCGCTCATCTCATCTGAAGTCTCATCTTCGGAATTCTCCGCAGAGGCTGTTTCATCTGTCACATCGGATTCTTCCTCTCCACCTTCCGCAGTTTCCGTTGCCTCCTGCACGTCTGACTCATTTTCAGACTCTGATGCTTCCTCTGTTTCCTGAGGTTCGGCCTCCTCATCTTCTATATCATATGAATCTTCATAGGATTCTTCCACTGACTCTTTATAGTCTTCTTCCTGCGGTGCAGGCACCGGTGTCGCAACAGGGATCTCCGTCGGCTCCGGAATAACAATCTCCGGAATGACCGCTGCCGTGTCAGGCTCAATACTTCCCGTAGGCGTCGGTGTGATGGATCCGGTCGGAGTAGGAGTGACGGACCCGGTCGGTGTCACTTCCGCTGTCACTGCCGAGTCGACCGTTGCAGCCTGCGTAACTTCAGGTGTGGCAATACCGATGTTGGCAGTCAGGAGCAGTCCCGCTGTAGCCAGGATCCCTGACCTCCTCAGTGTTTCTCTTTTCATGTGGTAATTTTCACCTCTCCTTACAAATACTCAGCTCTTAGGTAACTGCGAAATGAATTGCGCAGCGATCGTACGCGGTTTCACAGCTGCCAGATTAAGCCCTAAGTCTGGCATAAAGGTATCGGATGGCGCTCTTAAGCGTCTTATTCAGGCAGTTCTGGCACGCCTATACACTTTCATACAGATTAGAGTGTAACATAT
>JAFRCB010000203.1 GCA_017404585.1 Lachnospiraceae bacterium | reverse complement strand
TCGTCTTCTGGCCGATCGGTGTCGTCGGAGCCATCTGGCCGCCGGTCATGCCGTAAATAGCGTTGTTGATAAAGAATGTGGTGAACTTCTCACCGCGGTGAGCGGCGTGGATGATCTCAGCTGTTCCGATGGAAGCGAGGTCGCCGTCGCCCTGATATGTGAAGACCACCTGGTCCGGATGGACACGTCGGATGCCTGCGGCAATCGCCGGAGCGCGTCCGTGAGTGGATTCGCACATGTCAACGTTCATAAAGTGGTGCGCATTGATGGAGCAGCCGATCGGTACAACGCCGATCGTGTTGCCGAGAGAACCTCTCTCCTCGAGAGCTTCCATGATAATGCGGTGTGCTATACCGTGTGTACAGCCCGGGCAGTAGGATGTATCAGTCTGGATCATTCCTCTTGTCGGTTCAAATACTGTCTTCATTTCATCGCCTCCTTTAATGCGCTCTCCGCACGGTCCGCGATCTCGATAGAGGACGGGACCATACCGCCGGTACGGTGAATGAGGCCGACCGGCCAGCGTCCTTTGGCAGCAGCCTTGACGTCAGTCATCATCTGGCCCATGGAAAGCTCTGTGGAAATAACGACCTTGCAATTCGGTCCAATCTTGTCAAATGCAGCTTCCGGATACGGCCACAGGGAGATCGGTCTGATGAGACCGGCCTTGATTCCGCGCTCCTCGAGCAGCTCGCATGCCTCGGCGCACAGTCTGGACATTGTGCCGAACGCGACAAATACGATCTCCGCATCCTCAAGGCCCTGATCGCTCCAGCGGACCAGTTCCTTCTCAGCCTTGTCATATTTCTTGAACAGGTGCTCGACGTGATCTTCGAGGACCTGCGGCTGAAGACGGAGTGAATAAACGACGTTTCTTCCCTCGTGGTAATCCGTGCCTGTGATTGCCCACGGCTTACCCTTGTTGATATCTTCTACAGGAACGATTCCCTTGGATTCCGGAAGTTCCACCGGCTCCATCATCTGGCCCAGCATGCCGTCCGCGAGGATGACGACCGGGTTGCGGTACTCTTCAGCGATGTCGAAGCACTCATAGATGAGATTTGCGCATTCCTGAATGCTGGACGGTGCAAATACAGGCACCTTCACGTCGCCGTTATAACCGCCGCGCGTTACCTGCAGGTAGTCTGCCTGGCCGGGCTGAATGCCGCCGACGCCGGGGCCGCCGCGGGATACGTTGAGGATTACGAGCGGAACTTCGCAGGACGCGATAAAGCCGATGCCTTCCTGCATCAGGGCAAGTCCCGGGGAGCTCGTGGAAATAAATACACGACCGCCGCTGGCTGCAGCGCCGTAAGCCATGCTGATGGCTGCAAGCTCGGATTCTGCCTGAATGAATGCGCCGCCGGCTTTCGGAAGCTCGTGGGACATATATTCGGGAATTTCATTCTGCGGTGTGATCGGATAACCGAAATAACATTTGACGCCTGCGCGGATAGCCGCCTCGGCAAAGGCCTCGTTGCCTTTCATCAGGATTCTTGACATGATCATTCTCCTCCCGTTACATCTGTTTAGCCTGGGACTCGGAAGTTTCGTACTCTTCCCCGTCCTCTAATTGATAGATACTGATGCAATAGTCGGGACACATGGTCGCGCAGCTTGCGCAGCCGATGCACTTTTCCTGATCAACGATGCCGGCCGGATGGTAACCCTTGGCATTGACTTCCGGATCGAGGGCTAAAATGCCCTTGGGACAGAAGTTAATACAGAGCTCGCAGCCCTTGCATTTTTCCCGGTTGAATACAACCTTGAACCTTCTCTTCATAACCTGGTGTCTCCTCGTAAAAATAGTTTTTGCATTTGCATGCAGGTGTCGGATCGCTGAGTATGTAAGCGTCTGCTTCGCAGCCGTAAACACACTCATATGTCCTTTGTTGATTATTCAAAACGGGTACTTGTAATACAATTACCTGTTAATCACAGCACTGCCCGCCCCGCAGGGATGCTCATCAGAGCACCCCCGGAGACCGGCAGATAGGTTCTTTATATGATAGTACTAAAAATCGAACATGTAAAGCGTCATTCCTCTTGTCTGGACTTGCAGGGGGAGCCTGACTGACAGTTCAAATCTCGCTCGCGAGACTTGCCGCGACATTCGGGTCAGCGCCAGCTGACATAATTCCAAGCCGAATCCCTTCGCTTTTACAGCTGATTGCGGATGATCTTTCCGCTGATCGTCTTCGGGAGCTCGGACTTGAACTCGACGATTCTCGGGTACTTGTAAGGCGCAGTGCGCTTCTTGACATACTGCTGGATATCCTTCTTCAGCTCATCAGACGGCACTGTTCCCTTGACAAGAACGATACTTGCCTTTACGACCTGACCGCGGATATCGTCCTTGACGGCGGATACGCCGCACTCGAGGACGTACGGAAGTTCCATGATGACGCTCTCGATCTCGAACGGTCCGATGCGGTAGCCGGAGGACTTGATGATGTCATCCGTACGGCCGACATACCAGAAGTAGCCGTCCTCGTCCTTCCACGCAAGGTCTCCGGTGTGATACCAGCCATTGTCCTTTACGTTGTCCGTCGCTTCCTTATTATTCAGGTACTCCTTGAAGAGGCCGCACGGCTCATCAGCTCCGTAGCGCACGCAGATCTCGCCCGGATCGCCGACCCTGGCTTCCGTACCGTCCGGAGCCATCAGCATGACCTTGTACATCGGAGACGGCTTGCCCATCGAGCCCGGCTTCGGCGTCATGCCGATAAAGTTGCCGACCGTCAGTGTAGTCTCTGTCTGTCCGAAACCTTCCATGATGGAGATACCGGTCACTTCTCTGAAGCGGTTGAATACCTCCGGGTTCATGGCCTCACCCGCGATGCTGGCGTGACGGATGGAGGACAGATCGTATTTGCTGAGATCCTCTTTGATAAAGAATCTGTACATTGTGGGCGGCGCGCAGAATGTGGTGATCTTGTATTTGCCGAACAGCGGCAGAATGTCGTCCGCATGGAAGCGGTCGAAATCGTATACAAATGTTGCCCCGCCGTTCATCCACTGACCGTACAGCTTGCCCCACAGAGCCTTGCCCCAGCCGGTGTCGGAGATGGTCAGATGCAGGCCTTCGGCGTGTACGCACTGCCAGTATCTCGCTGTGACGAAGTGTCCGAGCGCGTACTTGCAGCTGTGAACAACAGCCTTCGGGTAGCCTGATGTTCCCGATGAGAAAAGCATCAGCATCGTGTCGTTGCCGCGGATGGAATCGCCTGTGCGGCGGTAGCGGCTGGAATACATTTCGTATTCATCATCAAATGAATGCCAGCCCTCTCTCTTTCCTCCCGTCGTAAAGAGGTGCTGGACTGACGGGCAGTTCTTAACGGCAAACTCGACTTCTTCCACGCAGGCACTTGTTGCAGTGCAGCAGACAGCCTTGACGTCAGCGGTCTGGAAACGGTATTCCAGATCCTTCTGCTTGAGCTGGTCTGTTGCCGGCAGCGCGATTGCTCCGAGTTTGTGCAGACCGACGATGATCGGCCAGAACTCCCAGTTCCTGCGAAGAAGCAGCATGACGGCATCGCCCTTTTTGATGCCCTGGGCCTTGAAATAGTTGGCAGCCCGGGCGCTCATTTTCTTCATATCCTGGAACGTGAAGCGGCGTTCATTCTTATCCTTGTCGAGGTGGACCATACACAGACGATCCGGCTCCTTCTCCGCGATAGCATCGACGACGTCGAACGCGAAGTTGAACTTCTCTGTATTCTTAAAAGTGACTTCCGTCGGATATCCGTCTTCCCTCTCCTTGACTGAGACGAAATTGGATACGAAGTTCGGAGCCTTAAGGGCATCCGGGGACGCTTCCTTTTCAATTACATCAACTTCTTCTCTTGATCTGAGACGACCCTTCTCCCAGACAACATCCGCGCCTTCCTCCGGCAGTACGAGCGCGAGGAAGCGGACGTCCTGACCGCCCACGGCGATGATGCCGTGCGGATTGGAAGAATTATAGAAAATGCTGTCGCCGGCATGCAGGACTTCCTCATTGTCCTTGATCCTGATCTTCATGGATCCCTCGAGGACGTAGTCGAACTCCTGACCCGGATGGGTGACCTGCTCGATCGGCGTGTGCTGCTGCTCTTCGTTATAGTTGTAAACAACGAAATACGGATCCGCAATTCTGTCCTTGAAAAGCGGCGCGATGTTCTTGATGAGAACGCCCGGCTCCACAGACGTCAGCTGGCCGCCGCCCGCGCGGGTCAGCGTGTAGCCGGTAAGGAGCGGAGTACGACCTTCGAGAAGCTCCATGATCTCGACATCGAAGACAGACGCGCATTTGTGAATAAACGAGAACGGAAGATCTGCGCCGCCCTCCTCATACATCGTGTAGTCCTCGAGGGAGAACCCTGTCATATCAGCCATCTCGGCCTGTGTGTATCCACTGTCAACACGCAGCGCCATGATACGATTGGCAACTTCCCTCTCCATTTCCAGTGCCGCCCTATTCTTTACAGCAGTATCCGACATTTCAAAAACCTCCTCAGTAAGATAATTGTTCGATAACGAGCGGTATGATGCTTCTTGTTCAAGAGTCCTGTATGCCGGATTTCTGTCAGTCAGTACACCCGGCATATGCGGAGGCAGGCTTTGTCTGCATAAAAAAACCCGCCTCAAATTTCTTTGAGACGGGCTGAAATATCAACTCGCGGTACCACTCAAATTGCGCCTTTCGGCGCCTCTCTAAGACTCCATCAAGTCCCTGGCACTAACGCAGCCTTCGCGGGAGAACCTAACGGCAGGGCCGCTCAGCGCTCCGACTCGGAAGTGATAGTTCTGGGATTTCCTTCAGCCTGTTCTCAGCAAATGCAGGTTCTCTGTACTCCGGATAAGTCCCGACCGTCTTCGTCATAGTCTTTATATGTTGGTTTGTGTGCGCCGTTTGCGGCGCTTTTGCTCTTTAACGAACAAAAGTGATTGTAGCAGGAAAGCGGACGACTGTCAATACGTATTTAAGAATTTACATCTTCTCCTGCTTATTTGGCGGTTTATCATTATCAGATTATAGTGCAAGACTCCTTGACTTTTCGGGGGCTTATCAGTATAATCCATAAATACATTGCGGGCATAGGCGCACTTAGTGCGCCCATTTGCTATCTGCAGTTAAGATAGAAATAAGTGGAGGCGAATAAAAATGGCTGACGTTAATCCTGGAAAGAAAAATATACTTACTTATGCCGGACTCAAAAAGCTCGAGGACGAGCTCTTAGACCTGAAGGTCAATCAGAGAAAGGCAATTTCCGAGAAAATTAAAGAGGCCCGCGAGCAGGGCGACCTTTCCGAGAACGCTGAATACGATGCTGCCAAGGACGAGCAGAGAGACATCGAGGCGCGTATCGAGGAGATCGAAAAAATCCTGAAGAACGCGGAAGTCTTCGTTGAGGAAGAGGCAAGCACGAATGCGATCAACGTCGGCTGCAAGGTCAAGATCCTCGATATGGAATACGACGAGGAAATGGATTTCGCCATCGTCGGCTCCACAGAAGCCAACAGCCTGAAGGGGAAGATCTCCAACGAATCTCCGCTCGGCCGCGCACTCATCGGCGCGACAAAGGACCAGGTCGTCACGGTCGAAATGCCGAATGGCCTGACCAGCCAGTATAAAGTCCTTGATATCACAAGAAACGTGTAATTCATCGGCCGCGGTCCCATGAGGTATAGAGACCGCGGCTTTTTCATTAATAGCGTCAATAGACCGGCTTGACAAAACGCATACAAGCCTCAGGAGGAGAATGAAAAATGGCACAGAATCAGAGTAAGCAGCAGGGACAGGCTAAGGAGCCGGATCTTAACCAGCTTCGCAAGGTCCGCAGAGAAAAGTTGGCGGAGCTTGTCGCTGAAGGTAAGAATCCATTTGAGATCGTGACCTACGATCAGACACAGCACTCGCAGGAAATCAAGGACAACTACGCGGCTTTTGAAGACAAGGAAGTCTCCGTCGCCGGCCGTCTCATGTCAAAGCGTGTCATGGGCAAGGCCTCCTTCGGTCACATTCAGGACCTTCAGGGCACCATCCAGATTTATGCGTCCCGCGATGACCTCGGTGAGGATTACAAAGCATTCAAGAGACTCGACATCGGCGACATCATCGGCGTAAAGGGCATCGTATTCACAACAAAGATGGGCGAGATTTCCATTCACGCAAAGGAAGTCACTCTTCTGTCCAAGTCCCTCCAGATCCTTCCGGAGAAGTTCCACGGCCTGACCAACACCGACCTTCGCTATCGTCAGCGCTATGTCGACCTCATCATGAACCCGGAATCCAAGGACGTGTTCGTCAAGCGTTCCCAGATCATTTCCGCGATCCGCCGCTACCTCGACGAGCGCGGATTCATGGAAGTTGAAACTCCGATGCTGGTTGAAAATGCCGGCGGCGCCGCAGCCCGCCCCTTCACCACACATTTCAATGCCCTGAATGAGGACAAGAAGCTTCGTATCTCCCTCGAGCTCTACTTAAAGCGCCTGATCGTCGGCGGTCTTGAGAGAGTCTACGAGATCGGCCGTGTCTTCCGTAACGAGGGTCTCGATATCAAGCACAATCCGGAATTTACTCTGATGGAGCTCTATCAGGCTTACACAGATTACGAAGGCATGATGAGACTCACTGAGGACATGTACAGGACAGTCGCCCAGGAAGTTCTCGGAACGACCCTTCTTAACTACAAGGGCAATGTCATTGACCTCGGAAAGCCTTTTACGCGCATCACCATGACAGAAGCTGTCAAGAAGTACTCCGGTGTCGATTTCGACGAAGTGAAGACACTGGAAGAAGCCCGTGCCCTCTGCGACGCTCGCGAAATCCACTATGAGCCGCACCACAAGATCGGCGACATTCTGAATCTCTTCTTCGACGAGTATGTCGAGGAGCATCTGATCCAGCCGACATTCCTGACCGGCCACCCGATCGAGATCTCACCGCTGACAAAGAAGGATCCGGAGAATCCGGGCAAGGTCCTCCGCTTCGAGATGTTCATGAACGGCTGGGAGATGTGCAACGCCTACTCCGAGCTGAATGATCCGATCGACCAGAGAGAGAGATTTGCAGCGCAGGAGGAAGCATTTGCGGCAGGTGACGAGGAAGCCAATCACACCGACGAAGACTTCCTGAACGCCCTCGAGATCGGCATGCCTCCGACAGGCGGCATCGGCTACGGCATCGACAGACTTGTCATGCTGCTCACCGGCGCGGAAGCCATCAGGGATGTTTTGCTCTTCCCGACAATGAAGACCTTAGGCGGCAAAGGTGCATCTGACGCACCTGCTGAAAAGGCAGCCGAAGAGGCCGCTCCAAAGGCTCCGGAAGCTCCGAAGGCAGTCGCTCCGGAGAACGCCGAGACAGAGCCGCTCTTTGAGGAGACTGTCGATTTCGAGACTTTCAGCAAGTCCGATTTCAGGGTAGTAAAAGTCAAAGATTGCGTTGCGGTCAAGAAGTCCAAGAAGCTCCTTCAGTTCACACTGGATGACGGCACGGGCACAGACCGCACGATTCTCTCGGGAATTCACGCATTCTACGAGCCGGAAGAGCTCATCGGCAAGACGCTTGTGGCTATCGTGAACCTTCCGCCGAGACAGATGATGGGAGTCGAATCTTGCGGCATGCTCATGAGCGCGGTCCACAAGGAGGACGGCGAGGAGAAGCTCAATCTCATGATCGTGAGCGACGCGATTCCGGCGGGCGCGAAGCTGTATTAAACAGATAATTATAGGTCTGATTAACCGATTTATAGGGGCTGTGAAAAAACGTTAATTCGTTTCTTCACAGCCTTTTACGTTGGGTGGTAATGATGGGCAGTTGATTTCATTGAAATGGGCGTCTACATCTTCGGAGAATATTTTTCAAGAATACAGTGGCACTCCGAATCTATTTTCAGAAATTATGCACAAACATTCATAATGACCTGAAAATTTGATATAATGGATAGAGCAAACATAAATATACTGCAGACAGGAAGGAGTGAGTGTAAATGAAGGCAATGAAGAAATATTTGGCAGTCATGATGTCAATATTCATGATTGCAGGAGTAATGCCCGCCGCAGTCTACGCATCCCCGGAGGAAGGCGATGTGGCGGAAGAAATCCTGGTGGCTGAAGAAGCAGCCCCGGTGCCGGAAATTGATGAAGCGGCCGGACCCGAATCAGTTGAAACAGTAGACGACGCATCGGAAGTAGAGGCGGAGGCTGTCATTCCAGAGGAACCGTCAGACCTGGATGCCGACGAATCTTCGGAGGAAGCGCCCGGCTTAACTACCGGCGAATCTTCGAAGGAGGCCGACGACGAGATTGAAAATGAGGTTCCGGAAGAGATCGTCGGAGTCGAAGGAAACAAAGTGCAGGTAGGCGAAGACGTGACGGCGACGTTCGATTCTGCAACCGGTGAAGTGAAGTTTTATACGAATGGCGGGACTCTGTGGAAGGACTGGCTTTCCAAGTCAGGCTTTGAATCCAGTAAAATCAAATCAATCCGTTCGGGCGGTAAGTTATACCTGCCGGCTGATTCAGGCTTCCTGTTCCAGGAACTGAATAATCTGGTGGATCTGGATACGTCCAACTTTATTACGTCAAAAGTAACAAATATGCAGTACATGTTCTATAACTGCAGAAGCCTGACAAGCCTTGACCTCGACGAGTTTGATACATCGAAAGTGACGACTATGATCGCCATGTTCGCCAGTTGCCAAAACCTGACATGCCTGGACCTTGGCAGCTTTAATACTTCGAGTTTGACAGATATTGGCGCCATGTTCGCAAACTGCTTGAATCTCAGGACATTGGTTCTTACAAATTTTGACCTGAGTAACGTGCCGAGTGGCAACGCAGTAAATGTATTCAGGAACTGCAATGCATTAAGACTTCTCGGAACACCAAAAAAGACCTCATGTATAATTAATTTGCCGGTCACTCTGTATAACCGTGCGGGTATAGAGCATACGGCGATTCCTGTTTCATCAACGAGTCTGATTCTTGCAAAAGATAAAGAGCTGGCGAAAGGAACGATATTCGTAGGAGACTGTGTCACTGCCTCGTTCAAGTCTTCCAACTACGCACTCAGTCTTTATTCAGATCAGGGGACTCTCTGGGAAACATGGCAACATAAGCTCTACAGCATCGGAATTGACACAGAAAGTTTCAAATCAATCTCTGTATCCTATGGAACAGTGTATCTGCCGACGAATTCACATTGGATATTTGCTGACCTTGAAGAACTGACAAAGCTGGATCTTAGCAATTTTGACTCCTCGAATGTGACGATTATGAACGCAATGTTTCAGCATTGTTATCGATTGACCAATCTTGATCTGAGCAGTTTTGATACATCGAGTGCAACGGATATGTGTTGCATGTTTGATTCTTGCAGCAGTCTGACAAATCTGGATCTGAGCGGGTTTAACACATCGAACGTGACGGCTATGGATTATATGCTTTGGTATTGCAGCAGTCTGACAAATCTGGATTTGAGCAAATTTAACACATCGAACGTGACGAATATGATGCAAATGTTCGAGGGCTGCTCTAACCTGACCAATCTGAACCTGAGCAGCTTTGATACGTCGAACGTGACATATATGCTTCAAATGTTCAAGGGCTGCAGCAGCCTGACAAATCTGGATTTGAGCAGCTTTAATACATCCAACGTGACAAACATGTGTTGGATGTTCAAGGACTGTAGCAGCCTCACAAATCTGGATTTGAGCAGCTTTGATACATCCAACGTGAAGGATATGCATTATATGTTCCTTGGTTGCAGCAGCCTTACCAGTCTGAATCTGAGCAGCTTTGACACATCGCGAGTGTACGATTTTAATACGATGATCTCTGACTGCAAAAATCTTGAAGTCCTCCGCACTCCCCAAAAGCATACTAAAAGCGGCATTACATTACCGCTCGCTATGTACGACAATTCCGGAAAGGTATACCTCGAGCTACCTGTCCTCTCAAAGAGCATCGTCCTTGGAAAAACTCAGAAGATCGCGCATGAATATGCGGCCAAGGCTATTTCCGAGTGCACAGTGACCCTCAAGCCGACCAGCTACACATATGACGGGAAGGCCAAGAAACCAGCCATCACCGTAAAAGACGGGACAAAGACACTGACTTCGGGCACGGACTATACCGTAGCCTACTCGAAGAACAAGAACGCGGGCACAGCGGTCGTGACGATAACGGCAACAGAGACAGGGGATTACAAGGGCACTAAGACCGTCAACTTTACAATCAAGAAAGCGGCTGCGGGATTTGCATTTGCCGAGAGCAGCATAACAAAGAAAACAACGGATGCGGCTTTTACCAACACACTGACGAAGGCCACTACCGCCGAGGTGACCTTTACTTCCGACAATTCAGCTGTTGCCACGGTCGACAGCGCGACCGGCGAGGTGACGATCAAAGGAATGGGCACTGCCACCATCACAGCCGAGGCAAAAGCCGCCACTAACTATAATGCGGGCAGCGCAACATATTCGCTGACAGTCAAAGCACCGCCTACACCCACACCTACTCCTACGCCGAAACCGGCAGTCAACGGCTTCTCCGACGTTCAAGACCTGTCACACCCTTACTACAATGCCATCTACTGGGCAGCCGACGCCGGGATCACAAAAGGCTATCCGGACGGCACATTCGGCATCGGCCGGAACTGCACCCGAGGAGAAATGATGATGTTCCTGTGGAGATATGTCGGCAAGCCGGCTCCAAGGGCGGTGTCTAAATCCCCGTTCAAGGATGTTCCTACGACCCATGTCTTCTACAAAGCGATCCTCTGGGGCTCCCAGAAAGGCATTACCAAGGGCTATTCGGACGGCACGTTCGGAATCAACCGCAATGTCAGCCGCGGTGAGTGTATGATGTTCCTCTGGAGACTCAAAGGCAAACCTGCACCGAAGCCTGCCGCTGTGAGTCCGTTCAAAGATGTTCCGAAGTCCCACGTTTTCTACAATGCCATTTTGTGGGGATCTCAGAAAAAGATTACGAACGGATACACATCAGGTCCGAAGAAAGGGAATTTCGGTATCAACGATAATTGTCTGAGAGGCCAGATCGTGACCTTCCTTTACAGGGCAAGATCAATATAAAAGATCAGCAATTTATCTCTCAAAACTACACTTTTGTGTAGGGCGCTTCAAAGAAAAAGTGTGTATACTATAAAAACTTAGGGATGTCGGCTCGTGAATAATATCAAAATGAGGGATCAGAGCGGTCGGAGACGATAATGCGTCTCCGCCTGCTTTGCCATTTTGTCTTCTCAGGCGACATCTTCGAAGAGTCTGATAAATGATAACTGGGACCGATGTCTTTTGACGCCGGTCTTTTTTTCGTATACCCTTTGTGGCATAATGGACAAGACACCTGTATACTGTTCAGTAAACAAGAAAGGAGGCGCAGGCCATGTCCGTACGAAAAAGACAAGTCAGAATCAATGCGGCTGCCTTTCTGATTCTTTGCCTTGTGTCGTTATACAGACAGCTCAGTCTGAGATTTATACCCGATGATTTCCTGAGGACCTACATACTGTATGCCTGCTACGTGTTCCTGATCACCCTCTGGAGTTATTCGATAATTAACCGCGTAACGCAAAAGAACATGCGATTTTATATGCTCTGCGAAGCGGGTGTTATGTTTTTTGGTTTGACGGTACGGTTTTTACAGGATACCTTCTGGTGTGAGAACATTCCGCTTGTGCGCGCGAGCGGCCTGTGGCTGGCAGCGACAATTACTCCCATGCTTCTTTTGGGACTGTACGCCTCTTTCGGTATAGGCGAAATCAATCAATATCATATAGAGAGAAAATGGTTCTGGCTTCTTATCCCGGTGGCGTTCACAATTTTTATAATTGTAACGGATGAGCAGCGTCATTTCGTATTTTTTCTTGACCCCTCAGAAGCTCAGCCTAATCTGATGTTCCATCCGTATTACGGAACATTTCTGCTTACGGCTTTTGGAGTTTTCCTGATGGTCATTCGGGTGATCCTGATTTACAAAAGGAATAAAGGTATTCAGGAAAGCGGTCTTTTGAGATTCTTCATTCCATGTATCGAGCCCATCTTAATGGTCATATTCTCTTTTCCCTATTTTATGACTTCCCTCAATTTAATACCCGCTTTCGTCAACATTGAACTTATCGAATTGTTCGCCAAGATTTATTACATGGAGGTCCTTACCTGGGAATTTGACATTTATATGGGTCTTGTTCCGGTCAATACAGAGTATCAGAGTATTTTTGAGAAGTCGACCGTAGGTATGCAGCTCATAGGAAACAGCAACAGACTTGCTTCACATAACGCGGCATATGTGTCACCTGAATTATTAGAGGAGCTCAAAGAGAAGAAGTTTGTTTCTCTTGAAAACGGGCTTGAGCTGCATTTGCACAAACTCTCAGACGGATACTTTCTTTGGAACAAGGACATTACCCTGATGACGAGGACAATAGATGAGCTGAAAGGAATCGCGGAACAACTCGATCAGGAAGGCATACTCCTAAGAGCAGAGCTCCGGACTAAAAATGAGGAGGCCGGTCTGTTCGCCAAGAACCGGATTTATGATACATTGTCCGGGGAGGTCGCAGGACAGCTCCGGAAAATGAAAGATATTATAGCCCAGAAAAACCGGGGCGCAGGACAGGAAAAAAATCTGTGTATGCTCCTTCTTCTGGGGACGTATGTAAAAAGGCGATGCAATCTCAGGCTGATTGAGCAGGAAACGGGAATGATTGATTTCGAAGACCTGGTCATCAGCCTGGAGAATATGATGCAGGCTTTGAACATCTCTAATATACGAACCGCATTCGATTGGAACAAAGCGAAGTTTTCATCGGACTTTTCCATATATATTTTTGATACGCTGCAGAACATTCTGGAATACGAAGAGTATCTGATTGATGAGCTACAAATCCGGATAAGTCCTTACGGGGTGCGTTTTGAAGTATTAAGAACCGACGAAAATCCCAATAGAGCAGTCTTTTCATTTGTTTCCGACCAATATACTTTCAAAATATCAGATATTTCGCATGGTTATATAGTGGATCTTTTCGAGGGAGGTGCTGCCTATGTCGATGCGCATCGGTGAACGGCTTCATAAGGCCATGTTGATCCGCGAGGCTATCAATACATATCCTGACGGGATCTGTTTCGCGACAGCCGGCGGCCGTCCTATTCTGGCTAACAGACAAATCAATGACGTCTGCTACAGTCTGACCGGTCATACGGTCGTGAACGCGAAACACATGTGGGAAGAACTGGCGACTCTCAAAATGATGGAAGCACCTTCCGGCATGCATGAGGAAAAGGCCGGGGATACGGAGCAGATCCTTTGCAGGCTTCCGGATGGTCGAGTCTGGCAGTTTCAGCGCAAAAAGTTACTCATCAACTCATCTCCCGTAATTCAGTATGAAGCTTCAGATGTTTCCGAACTCTATCAGTACAGGACCAGACTTGTCGAGAACAACCGCAGGGCCGAGGAAATGCATAAAAGACAGAGGATTCTGCTTCAGAATATCGTCCAGAATAATATGGAAAAGGAATTGCTCAGCGCAAAGATCAGGATCCATGATGATTTCGGAAGATTACTGGTCATGACGAGAAACAGAATAGCAAATGACAAAGCGGCAGAAGACGACGCGGAACTCTTTCGGGCCTGGGAAGATGTCATAGCCGATATGGAAAATGCCAGTCGAAGAGAGATTGCGATTTCCGCTTCGCCCGAAAACGAATTGCTGAAAATTGCGGAAATGATAGAATGCCATATCGACATTGTCGGTGATAAGTCAAAAGAAAGAAAAACTGTTCTGCTTTTTAATGCCGCTATACGTGAGGCCCTCACAAACGCGGTGCGTCATGCACATGCCAACCGGCTGAAAGTTGAAACGAAATACAGGGATAACTGCTTTTTTGTCAGGATATCCTGTAACGGCCGGACCGATGTGACCACGATCCATGAGCGGGGAGGCCTGAGTGACCTGAGGCGCCGTCTGGAGCAGGAGGGTGCAGAGCTTACTATGAAAATCGAGGATGGTGTCGGTGTTGTCATGTATGTAACGATTCCGGGAGGAAAAAATGAAGGTTAACGTACTAATTGTAGAGGACTCAAGGGTATCGAGGGAAGCCTTTGAGAGAAAAATAACTTCTTTCCCTGAGTATTCCGTAATCGCATCTATTGAAAACGCCGCAAATGCGGAAATCGCCTGCATGTCAAATAAAATCGACCTTATTTTGATGGATGTGTGCACGGCCGATGACGAATCCGGAATCCGTGCGGCTGCCAGGGTCAAAAAGAATTATCCCCGGGTCAGGATCATTCTGATGACATCCATGCCGGAGCATTCGTTCATCAAAAAAGCTCAGGACAGCGGATGTGACAGTTTCTGGTATAAAGAGTACGGCAATATTTCTCTGCGCGAAGTGTGCGAGCGGACCATGAGGGGAGAAAAAGTATGGCCGGAAAGTTCACCTGTCATCATGATCGGCCAGGCTAAAAGCTCAGAATTTACGGATCGGGAATTTGCTGTGATCCGGGAATTGGTCAGGGGCGTCCGGTATGAGGAGATGGCGGATACATTGCATTTGTCGATCAACACTGTCAAGTACCATGTCAAGAATATACTGCAGAAGACCGGGTTCAGAAGTACTATACAGCTGGTGGCTGAGGTCGTGGAGAAGAGGCTGGTGCTGCCGAAATATTAATAAATTACTGGAAATCGTCCGATGATAGCGTTATAATACCAATATTGCGTTTTAGGAGTTTAACGTGATACTGCATGTTTGCTCCTTCGCATTCATTATTGTTACTATATAAGGAGAAGGATGAATTATTATGGAAAATGAACGCGCCCAATGGGGCAGCAAACTCGGTTTCATACTGGCAGCGGCCGGCTCGGCTGTCGGTCTCGGCAACATCTGGAAGTTCCCCGGCAGAGCCTTTGAAGGCGGCGGCGGATGCTTCCTGCTGATTTACCTCCTGATTGTCATATTCCTCGGCGCTCCGATGATGCTTACGGAGCTCTCCGTAGGTCGGGCAAGCCAGGCCAACATCGTCGGCGTCTTCCACAAGCTCGGCCACAGGAACTTTTCCTGGGTCGGCTGGATCGGCGTCATCGGTGCTTTTATCATCACCTGCTACTATGCTCATGTCGGCGGCTGGGTACTCCGCTATGTCGTAGGCTACGCGACCGAATCTTCCAGTATTTACTCGGATTCTCTCGGCTACTTCTACAACATGCTGGGGCTGCACGGTGACGGTACGACATCCATCCCGTGGGTGGCCATTCTCTTTGCAGCTATTTTTATGGCTATGAACGCCATCATCATTATCAGAGGCGTTGAAAGCGGTATTGAAAAGTTCAACAAGATCGGCATGCCGGCTCTTTTCATCCTGCTGCTGATCCTGCTCGTCCGCTCTGTCACTCTGGACGGTGCTGCGGAAGGTCTTCAGTATATGGTCTCTCTGGACTGGAGCAAAGTCAATTTCAGCACTTTCCTCGCAGCCCTCGGTCAGGCTTTCTACTCCCTGTCCATCGGTATGGCCATCATGATCACGTACGGTTCATATCTCCCGAAGACGGAGAATATTGCCAAGAATACAGTGCTGATCTGCGCGATGGATACAATGGTCGCATTCCTCGCCGGCTTTATCATCGTCCCCGCAGTTTTTGCGACCCTCGGTGAGAGTGAGATCGGCAAGGGCGGCGGATTTGCATTTGTCTCTCTGGCAAAGGTATTTGATCAGATGCCGGGCGGAACGTTCTTCGGCGTTCTGTTCTATCTGCTGCTTCTCTTCGCGGCTCTTACCTCCTGCATCTCGCTGGTAGAGAGTATTGTGGCTTTCCTGACAGAGCATTTTTTATGGGAGCGCACACGCACGACAATTATCGTCTGCGTGATCATGTTCCTCATCGGATGCCTGTATACCTGCACGCAGGCCGCTGTCCCGCTGAAGGGCATCTGGTTCGACGCTGCCAACGGTGTTACTTATCCCGCATTCTGTGACTTCATGGAATACCTGACAGACAGAATTATGATTCCCGTCTGTGCTCTTGGCTGCTGCATCTTCGTCGGATGGGTATGGAAGCCGGAGAGCGCCATCGAGGAAATCGAGCAGTGCGGCGTTCGCTTTGGTCTTGCCAAAGTTTACGCTATTCTCATCAAGTATGTCGCTCCGGTAGCTATCCTGGCCATTCTGATCATGAGCTTCGCTGCCGGCATGACGCTGAGCTAAGAGGAAAAAATCAATTTCTAAAACAAACACTGTCGATAATTACACAAGAGGCTGTCGCAATAGTGCGGCAGCCCCTTTAGTATTCCATTATTCAGTTCAGAGATTACTTCCGGACCATAACCAGCGGTTCGCCTTAATGCGGCACCCCGGACCTAACATTATTTCTTGGTCTTTCTCGCAGCCCCGAACACCAAAGCCGTCAGGGCGATGAGTAAAATGAGACCGCTTATCGTCCCGCCATTTGCAACAGATGACAGATTCATCCTGTCCGCGAGGCCAAGCACCGCCAGAATTGCCAGCAGGATGCCGACAATTCCCTCACCGGCGATCATGCCCGAGCAGAACAGGATTCCTCCGCCCGCTCCGCTCTCCTTATCCTTTTCATCCGCAAAACGATCTGTGATCCAACGGATCAGGCCTCCGACCATGATCGTGGACGACAGCTCCAGCGGCAGGTAGAGACCGATGGCGACCGGAAGTACCGGCATGCCCATGATCTCGAACACGACGGCGATGAACACACCGATAAAAATCAGTGACCAGGGAAGGTTTCCGTTCATGACGCCTTCCACTATCATCTTCATCAGCGTTGCCTGCGGAGCCGCGAGCTCCTTTGTGCCGAAGCCCCACGCGTTATTGAGAAGCACCATCACGCCTCCGATGGCAAGCGCGGAGGCCACCGCTCCGATCAGCTCCCCGACCTGCTGCTTTATCGGTGTAGCGCCCAGAATAAATCCGGTCTTGAGGTCCTGCGACGTGTCACCGGCCATGGCCGCCACGATGCAGATCACCGACCCGATCGTGATTGCGCCGATCATGCCGTGCATGCCCGTGTCCCCTGTCATTTTCAATATGAATGTCGCAAATAGAAGCGTGGCAATCGTCATGCCCGACACCGGGCTGTTGCTGCTGCCTACCAGACCGACGATGCGCGAGGAGACCGCCCCGAAGAAGAACCCGAACACTACAATGAGGATCGCTCCGGGCAGTGCGACAGGAATCTGGGGAAGCAGCCAGATGAGAAGCACGATGATCCCGATACCAGCGAGAACGATTTTCATATTAAGATCCCGCTCTGTGCGATGGCCCGATCCGTCCTTCGCGCTCTGCATTCCTTTCATCGCGTCTCTGAACGTCGATATGATGAGGGGCAGGGACTTGATCAGGCTGAAAATGCCGCCGGCCGCGACCATGCCCGATCCGATATAGCGGAGATAGCTGCTCCAGATGGCGGATGCTCCTCCCGCTTCGTACATCTGCGCGATAGTCTGGGTTCCGGGATAGAGAATCGTCTCACTGCCGAACAGCACAATGGCCGGTATGAGGACGAACCATCCGAGTATGCCGCCCGCGAACATGTATGCGGAGATCTTATGGCCGCAGATATAACCCACACCGAGAAGCGCAGGATATACTTCGACAGAAAACTCCGTCCGAAGGGCCCGAAGAGGCGCGGTGATCACGCCCGGCACAAGCTGCAGTCCGTCGACCAGGAATTTGCTCAGCGCGGAAATGCCCATGCCGGCAAATACCTTCTTTGCGCCTTCCCCTCCTTCTTCGCCCGCCAGAAGCACTTCAGCACAGGCCGTCCCCTCGGGATACGGCAGCACGCCGTGCTCCTTCACGATGAGCGCGTTTCTCAGGGGGATCATGAAGAGAACGCCGAGGACGCCACCGCACAGCGCGATGAAGGAGATGCTGATAAGATCCGGTGTGTCCGCAGCTCCTTCCGCAGACCAGAGGAACAGTACCGGCATCGTGAAGATGACACCGGCTGCCAGTGACTCTCCCGCGGATCCGATGGTCTGCACCATATTGCTCTCCAGCACTGAGTCTTTTTTCATGAGCACGCGGATCACCCCCATCGAGATGACCGCAGCCGGTATCGACGCGGATACCGTCATGCCGACGCGAAGGCCCAGATATGCATTTGCGGCACCGAAAATGACTGCCAGCAAAATTCCCATGACGGTGGATGTCACCGTGAATTCCGGCGGATTCTCATGCGGAGACACATACGGTTTGAAGCTGTTTTTTTCATTTTTCTCACTCATATTCTATCTCCTCTCATCCGGTCTGCCTGTTTCCTGCGTTGGCTTTCGAAAACGGGCAGCGTTTTCCGATGCACTGGTTATTTTTCGCGGAATAGCTGCACACAACGCCGCTCTTTTCCATCTCGATCCCGAAGTTCTCTTTCACATAGTCAACGGCGGAGAGAATCGCAAGGAAGGAATCGCGCTTGCAGCAGCGCGGGCCGCCGATCTCCCCTATTTTGCTGAGCGACCTGGCCGTCATCATGTGGGACAGCGCGAACGGCTCACCGGCAAGCGGGTTCGAACCGGAGATAATAGCTATGAACATCCCGGTACTGAGTCCCGCCCCGCAGGCTCCCCAGAACCCGCAGGACCCGCCGGGCACCTCGCTGCCCCTGTTAATTATCTCTTTCAGAGCACGCTCAAGGTCTATACTGCCGCCGGCGTTTTTGTAAGCGGTGAGAAGAGCCGCACCGACCATGACGTGGTGTTCCGGCCCATGCATATGGCAGAACGGCATATGCATCATCTTTTCAATAATATAAATGGGATTTTTAGATGTCTCACTGAGGCACAGCCCTATGATCGAATCCAGGCCTTTCGTGTGACATTTGCTGCAGACATAGTGGCCGTTGACGCAGCGGGTCTTGCTGTTTTCTATTTTGTGACAGATCGCGCATTCCATGAGCACATCGTCTTCCAGATATTCTAGCGGGGCTTTGCAGATCAGACACTCTTCACTCATATTCTTATCTCCTTCAAAGTAAATTTGTAACTGTTCAGTACCACTGAGCAGTTACAAAACTTTCCATTATTTTACAATATGACCGTTCGCCTGCATAGCATTGTCTCGCCAAAAAATCCCTGCAGACATCTGCAAATGCAGACAGCCGCAGGGACCCGTCACTCATTCTATGCGGTTCTTAAAAGATCAGTCTTTAAAAATCGTCTGTCCGTCTACCTCTGTTGTCAACGCCTTCAATGCTTTCTCCACAAGACGTCTTCTGAGCTTCTTCTCATCAGCCGGTGTCAGAGCGGGATTTCCGAGCGGATGCGGGATCGCTATAGCCGGAATGATCCGGTTAGCGCCGACCGTCATGGAGATCGGTGTTACTGTGCACATATGAACGACCGGAATGCCTGCACGCTCAATTTCTTTGACCATCGTTGCGCCGCAACGTGTACAGGTTCCTCACGTGCTGGTCAGTATCACGGCATCTACATGATCCGCGACCAGTCTCCTTCCGATTTCTTCTGCAAATGCCTTGGCGGACGCAACAGCGGTTCCGTTACCGACAGTCGCATAATAGAGATGATGGAGTTTTCCGATCACGCCCTCTTTTTCCATATCTCTCAGGACATCGACCGGAAGTACACGGTCCGCATCCTGATTGGCATAGGTCGGGTCGTAGCCGCCGTGAGCGGTCTCATAGGTCTCTGCCGTGAGATCCATCACGCCGGTAATGTCATATTCGCCGAAGTGAGAAGCGTTGGAGCTCTCGATATGATCCGGGTTGCCCTTCGGCACAATACCGCCGGAAGTTACCAGGGCAATCGTCGCCTTGGAAAGATCCTTAACTGCCGGATTCGGAGCTACACGGTCGAATACCGGCATCGGATATTCCGTCGTAAACGGTTTGCCGGCAAGCTTCTTAAGCAACATATCGACGGCTCGCCTGGATCCTCTCTCTTTCTCGAAGAAGTTGACACGGATATTCTGCGGGATATAGCCTTCTTCGCAGGATGCTCCGATCTTCTCTCCCTTTGCCAGCTTCAGAGCAAGCGGAGCCAGAGCCTTGATGGCTCCTCTCATACCGGCTGCACTGTTCTTGGTAGATACGATATAAACCTTGTCCTTGAACATGTCAGCTCCGGGATTCTCAACGTACATACTGGTCACTGACGGAATATTGAGTTCGGACTGAACCGCATCGGCGACCGTGCCGCAGGCTACGCCGTAGCGGCCCGCATTGAAAGCAGGACCTGCGATGAATACATCCGGAGCCTCTTCCTTCACCCAGTCAAGAATCTGCTTTGTTGCGGATTCGATATTCTCATTGAAGTAGCTGTCGCCGCACACGATCGTCGCTGTGATCTCAGCCTCATCGCCGAATGCCTGCGTGAGCGCAAGGCCCGGTCCGACTACCTCACCCTTGCGCAGTTGCGCAGGGAAGTCTGCCTTTTCTTCGCCGCCTATCTGGGCAAAGAACTGGTTGATATAATGTACAACTTTAATCTTTCCCATTTCTGCCTCCTTATCTCGCGCTGAGCCGTCCGAAGCCGGTCTCATTGGTGGCGCCGGTAATGACCTGCAGCTCCACCGCGAGAGAACCGTCTTCTCTCAGGGTCTCGGCGTTCGCGCCGGCGATCTTATTGATGTAGGCCAATGTGCCGATAACTTTGTCAAGCTTCGGAAGAATTACCAGTTCGTTGGCGTTGCCTCCGGTAACGACTGCATCCGCTGCGACATCAGCGTCAGCCAGGGACTGGGATTTTCCGTCTCTGCCCGCATACTCGTCAGTGATGATGACTGTCTTGATGCCTTCAGCTTCGATCTTCTTGCAGTTCATGATAAGGTCTGTATCCGGATTTCCGAAGCCTTCCTGGGAAACAATGACGCCGTCAAGGCCAAGCATCCTGCACAGTTTTGCAGTCTGGTTGGAGGAGCGCTCCTTGTCTGCCAGATATACGTTCTCATTGGTGACGATCTGACCCACAAAATTCAAAGTCTTTCCGTGCTGTGCAAAGAGGTCTTCTACCACGCTGTTGTTCTCATGAATGTAGGTCGGGTTCTTGTCGCATGCGGAAACGCAGTTTCCGGATACGATAGCTCCGTCCATAACTTCCGTAGGATAGAGCAGTGTCGGGAGAATCTTCTTGGCATCGACGCCGTACACATAGGTATCATGCAGAAGTCCCTGGCTCTGAAGCATCTGAACATAGGCGACTCTGGGAAGTCCCGGATACTTCTCGAAGCTTTCCTTGAGGTCACTGCACTCGTATACAACTGTCTCATCCGGCTGAAGCTCTCTTGCCAGCTCGCCGAGAGCTGCCGCAACGCGGAAGCCGGACAGGCGCACTGCCGACTCATAGTCGTGAGCCTCAAGTCCCGGGACCGGAGTGCATACCATGACAAGATTCAGTGTCTTGGAGAACGGTGTGTACTCTGCACCCGGACCGGTCATGTCGATCACACCCTCCTGAAAACCTACGATGGGACCTGCTGTCACCACCGCCATTCCTTTAAGAGCATATGTTTTTCCGGAGCCGACAGTTTCAACTCCTGCGACCATTCCCGGGAATATGCCTCCCGGACCCTCGACCTTGACACGGGGTTCAATAACGTCCTTGACCGGAGTTATGCGGACTGACTCACCGGGTTTTGCTATATCAAAGCTGACAGACTGAATGCCTTCTTCCTGCATTACGATCTTTTCCAGCTCTTCCTTTGAAACATACAGGACCCCGTCTCTGATCTCTGATTTTTCCGCAAAACAGATATCATGTATAAGTATTTTGCCTAATTCCAGTTTCACGCTGTTCCCTCCTTTCTACTTATAAGATAATGTTTGCCTGCTTTCATGAAAGTCTCCGAGCGCGCTCATAAGCAGCGACAGATCCACGACCTGAAAGTCCCTGACGGACCCGGCTCCGAAAAGACCTGTACGTTCCTCGAACTTGCGGCATGTCTCCATTGCGGCTTCGATAAGTCTCAGCGACTGAAGATCGACTTTATTGCCGCCCTCCCTGATCAGAAGGGAACGGTACGGCGTCTCCCCCGGCTTGACGCTGCCGTAAAGAGGGTGGGTGAGAAGAGTCGCTCCGCTATGAATCTTATCCCGGGCTGCTTTCAGAACGCCCATATAGTCCGTCTCCAGATATTCCACCGGAAGGTTTCCGGGCTGCTTCTCTGACACAAGCGGATTATTGGTCACTATCACGTTTTTCTGTTTCATCAATGCCGCTCCTTTGATCAATTCTCTGCCTGCAAAGCATAAGGAGGCGACACGAAAGTATGTACTCTCGTTTCGCCTCCTGTCTCGAACGCTTTGGTCAGATTCAGAACGCCGGCTTCCCGGTCCTTTTACCTGAAAGATTCGTGATCTTTGTCACTTGCCTCTTCGGTGGTCGCTGGACTCTCTCCCGTGAAAGCTCTTGTGCTGTTGAAATAATTGTATCAAAATTTGCAATACTGTTCAATATTTTAGCTCATTTATAGCATATTGCAATGAATAAATAGCTGTTTGTATACCTATTGTATTCACTTTTTTCTATAGGGATTTCAAATAAATGCCTCCCATTTGTAAGAATATTCAATTTGATAATGTGAATATCCGATAGTACCATTGTATTAACGCATCAGATCAGCTTTTCATTTGCCGCAAAAATCAGCGGATTTCTCACTGTCTTTTAATCAAGGAGTTAAGGCACTCTATGGTAATAGACCTGCATATGCACGAAAAACGGTTCTCCAAGGACAGCTTTCTGGCTCTGGAAGAGATTGTTCCGATCGCCCGCGAGCGGCATCTGGACGGAATCTGCATCACCGACCACGACAGCATGGGTCTTTATGATTTTGCCGCTGAATATTCGGAAAAGACCGGTTTTCCGATTTTTGTCGGCATCGAATATTACTCCCTGCAGGGAGATATTCTGGCGTTCGGCATTAAAGACTACCCAAAAGAGCGCATTGACGCACAGACTTTCATTGACAGCGTCCACGAGCAGGGAGGCGTCGTTATCAGCGCCCATCCCTTCCGCCACAACAGACGTGGTCTCGAGGGGGCCCTGGACACGCTGAAAGGGGTCGACGGTATCGAGATCCTGAACGGAAGCACACTGCCGGATGCCACAATGATGGCGGTCAGGTATGGCCGCAAGTATGACTTTGCCCTGACCGGCGGAAGCGACTGTCATTATCCCTACAAAGTAGGCATCACTGCCACATGGTTCCCGAATGAGATCCGCACTATGGATGATCTGATCAGAGCTATCAGGAATCGCGACTGCCGCCCTGCCTTTCACCAGGATCATTCATATTTCGTCTGGGATACAGATCATCTGCTCCTTTAAAAGACCGGCGCAGACGGCACTGTGATTTCTGCGGACACGACGCCGCAGACGGCACGGCGCTCCCCGCGGACATGCTTCTCAGCCGTTTCGCGTGAGGCAAAGGCAGACGTAACTTTGCGCGCGTACCCAGACTTGCGTCTCGAGTATTGCGCGATGAAGAATAAACAAAGCACATAAAAGGAGGCAAGAAATGAAAAGAAAACTGGCATCACTATTTCTGATCGCTGCAATGGCACTGGCAGGCTGCGGACAGACCGCGGCTCCGCAGGAAACAGCACCGGCCGAGGCAGAACCGGCAGTCGAGAGCACCGCGGCAGCGGAAGCCGAGACATCTGCGGAGGAGGCCACACAGCTTGAGGATTCACTGGTAATCTACACCACCCATCCCGAGGATCTTGTGGAAGCCATCAGCGACGAGTTCACCGAGAAGACCGGCGTCCCCGTAGAATTCATCAATCTCAAAGGCGAGCTGGCAGACCGAATCCGCAGTGAAAAAGACAACCCGCAGGCTGACATCATGTTCGGCGGCGACACCGCGACCTATATGGTGCTCCAGTCCGAAGGATGCTACGCTCCGACCTCTCCGAGCTGGGCCGATGACGTGGATGAAGCCTACAAGGAAGCCGAAGGCTACTGGTACGGCACTTACCGCACACCGATGGTCCTCTTCTACAACAGCGAAGCCATGACAGCGGAAGAAGCCCCGACAGACTGGACAGATCTCACCAAGGAAGAATATGCCGGCAAGATCGTCACCCGCGATTCCCTGTCATCCTCAATGCGCTCCACCATTGTCTCCCTGGTCCAGAATATCAAGGCGAGCGACAGTGAAGAGGCAGCTTGGAGCTTCATCGAAGCTCTCGGCAAGAACACAAAGAACTACTACAACAGCGGCAGCATGATGTTCCAGGCTGTCGGAAAGGGAGAAGCTTCCGTCTCCATGGCTGTCATCAATGACGTTCTGAAGAACCGCGACGCCAACGAGATGCCTCTTGAAATGGTCATCCCTGCAAGCGGTGCCGTCGTCATCACAGACTGCATCGCAGCCACAGCCAACGCTCCGCATCCGAACGCTGCGGCAGCCTTCATCGATTTCGTCGGCAGCAAAGAGTGCCAGGTAATGGCAGCCAACGATTTCAATCGTATGCCTGTCACCGACGGATTCCTCTCCGAGTGCCCCGAGTGGATGCAGACAGAGTTCTCCGCACTTCCGGTCGACTGGAGCGAAATCAGCGCCAACCAGTCCGAGTGGCTCGAGAAATGGGAGACAGATTATCTCGATGCTGAAAAAGCTGTAGCAAGTGAATAAACCGAGAATCCTGAAATAATGGCAGAGGGGTTGGCGCATTAGAAGGTGTCATCACTATATATTGCAGACATTTGCACATAACGTCTGCCATATATAGCGGCATCTCGCCTTAATGCGACAGCCCCTTTGCTTCTCTTTGGGCAAATGCCGGCCGCTCCCGGTCTGCATTTGCAAAATCTGATACCGAGGTAGTACGATGAGCAACGTTATCCTTAAGCATATTTCACACAGCTACGACCGCGTCCGAGTGCTGGAAAACGTGGATCTGACCATAGGCGAGGGGGAGTTCTATACTCTGCTCGGTCCCTCGGGCTGCGGAAAGACAACACTCCTCCGGATCCTGGCGGGATTCATCACCCCTTCCGAAGGCGAAGTCTGGATCGGAGATCAGAACATAACCGACCACGGACCAGAAAAAAGAAATATGGGCATCGTGTTCCAGAACTATGCACTGTTTCCGAACATGACTGTGCGCGAGAACATCTCCTACGGGCTCCGCGTGCGCAGGCTCCCGAAAAACGTGCAGCAGGATCGCTGCGACTATTACATGGAGCTGGCGGGCATGAAGGAGTATGCCGACCGCCGCATCCAGGATCTGTCCGGCGGTCAGCAGCAGCGCGTGGCAATCGCCAGAGCTCTGGTCATCGAGCCCCGGATGCTTCTTCTCGACGAGCCCATGTCTAACCTCGACGTTGCCCTTCGGGTGAAAATGCGCGAGGAGATCCGGAGCATCCAGAAGAAGGTCGGTATCACCACCCTCTTTATCACCCATGATCAGCAGGAGGCGCTCTCCATCTCCGACAGAATCGCCGTCATGCGCGGCGGACACGTGCTGCAGGTGGGAACACCGGACGAGATCTACAACAGTCCCAATCAGGAGTTTGTCGCCAATTTCGTCGGGACCTCCAATCTCCTGGATGGCCGCTACGTCCGCCCGGAGCAGATGCAGCTTTTAAAAAGCGGTGACGGCATCCCGGCCCGGGTCACCGGGATCCGCTTCAGCGGAGTGTATTATGAATACACTGCCCGAGCCTCCGACAGAGAATACAGGATAATCGAACTCAACGACGGCTCCGGCGCCTCCTTCAAGGACGGCGACCCGTGCTTTGTGTCCGTGAAGCCCGAAGTCCTCTCTTCCGCTGCCCTTAAAGCAGTTTCTTCCGGTATCAGCCATGACGATGCCCATTTGACAGCTGCATCGTCACGCGCCGGTCAGAGTGCCGCTAAAGCGGCAGAATCAGCGCAGAACACCGCTCGAAAGGAGGGCAGGCTATGAAAAAGAAAGTCGGCGGCACCTCCGCCTTCCGCCTGCTCTGGTACGGGATCATGGGATTCCTCATTCTCGGCTACATTATTATGCCCTTCGCCCGGACTGTGCTTCTCTCACTCAGGATCGACGACGGCATGGGGCTTCTCAATTTCCGCGAGTTCTTCACGAACCCCAATCAGCGGGCTGTCGCAAGGAACACCATTCTTCTCGGCCTGTCCATGACCTTTACCTGCGGAACGATCGGAATCCTTCTGGCCCTCTACATGACCTTTCTCTGCGGAAAATATAAAAAGCTGATCCACATCCTGCTGCTCAGCCCCATGATGGTGCCCGGCGTCATCACCGTCATATCATTTATCCAGCTCTACGGCGAGAGCGGTATACTGACCAAGGCGATCGAATATGCCCTGCACCTTGACAAAGCACCCTACACTTTTCAGGGCTTTGGAGCGATCCTCTTTGTCATCACCTACACTCAGTATGTCTATTTCTATCTGAACGTCTATGTCGCCCTGAAATATCTGGATTATTCAGCCGTAGAGGCGGCAAGGAGCCTCGGCGCTTCCTGGCCGGGTGTTTTCAGAGATGTCATCTGGCCTGTGATCCGGCCGGCGGTACTCTCCTCCGTCGTGATTACATTTGCATCCGGAGTGAGCGCCTTCTCCGCTCCTAATCTTATCGGCGGCGGTTTCAAAGTGCTGAGCACCCAGATCGTGCGGTCCAAGGCCAATAACCACATGGAAATGGCCTCCGTACAGGTCGTAATCCTCTTCGTCATCAGCATAACGGTGATGCTCCTCGTTCAGTATTACAGCCGACGGTTCGGCGATATGACCGGGGACCGCGGGCAGACGGCAGTACCTGCGGGCAAAAGAAAAGGTCCTCTGGCATATGTCGGGCGGATTGTCGTCTTCATACAGATCCTGCTGATCCTGCTGCCGATTGCGGCGATCATCTACCTGTCTTTCGTCAGCACAAGTTCCATTATGCAGGACATCTTTCCCCACCGCTTCACTCTGGAGAATTACCTGACCATATTCAGAAAGAAAAGAGTCTTTATGCCTCTTCGGAACAGTCTCTCGATGTCTGCCATGGCTGTCTTTGCCGGCCTCACTCTCACAGTCCCCAGCGCTTACCTCATCGCCCGACGCGGCGGAAAGCCGGGCGCGCTCCTTAAGCTGTTCCTGCTGCTTCCGTCCGCCATGCCCGCAAGCCTCGTTGCCATCAACCTGATCAACGCCTTCAATCAGAAGAGTATTTTCGCCTTCAACCAGGCTCTGATCGGCGGCTATTACATTATCCCGATCGCATACACCATTGCAGCCCTGCCCATGCTGCTCACTTCCAACGAGGTGGCCATCCGCGGTCTGCACCCCAGCCTGGAAGAGGCCTCTCACAGTCTGGGGGCTGACATGCTGCGCACGTTCAGTCATGTGATCCTTCCGAACATCGCTCCGGGCATCATGGCGGGAGGCATCCTGATCCTGATCCGGATGATCGGAGAATATACAATGTCCGCACTTCTTTACGGTGTGCACAACCGGCCGATCTCCATCTCCATCATCACCAATATGCAGGAGTACAACGTCGGCATCTCCCTGGCCTACGGGGTCCTTGTGATTGCGATCTGCTACGCTTCACTCGCCCTGATCTTCAAGCTGGACGATCGACGATTCATGTAAAGCGCTGCAACACTTTTCATTTTCATTACATTCTGTAAAGACCCTGTCGGGGCTGCCGCATCAAAGTGCGGCAGTCCTTTTTTTCATAGGATATATTCTTGTCAGTTCGAACATTAGACACTATTATACATATGTTGAATCTTATTTGAATTGATTTTGAAACATAATTGCAATATTATCGAATCAACTGAAAAATACAACACCAAATTGTGCAGTTTTAATCTATAT
>JAFRCB010000202.1 GCA_017404585.1 Lachnospiraceae bacterium | reverse complement strand
GCTTAACGCTGCTGAGCTGGCCAAAAGAAATAAGATGTCCGTCGAAGAGGCGACAGAGATGGCCGAGGGCATCTGCCGGAAGGCTCTCCTTGAATATGACCGCGAGAACCCGGAACACGAGAAGCGTTACTTTATTCCCAAGTGGGTCGTAGGCTCCGGCGAGTATATGCTGATGACAGGAAAGCTCATGGAGGAGCACCCTGAGATTGCGACCTTCTTCCACTATGCCTCCATGGTGCCGGTCGGCAAGGTCGTCCACATGGTGCCGGAGGGCGGCGGCGGACTCGGTATGCATGTCATCCCGGTCGAGAAAGCCATCGACGCGAAGAGTGAAGCTGTTTCCTATGAGAAACTCTCATATTGGCTGGACAAATATGACAAGTACGCCCTGGATGTATGTTCCTGCAGAAGGCAGCAGAGGATCAGAGGCGAAGGTGCCGGAGACATTGAAGACTACTGGTGCATAGCGGTAGGAGATATGGCGGAGTATCTTGTGGAGACGGGAAAAGACGCAAGATATGCTACCTATGATGAGGTCATGGAAGTGCTTAAGAAGGCTGAGAAGGCCGGATCTGTACATCAGATCACCAACCTCGACGGCGAGGGAAAAATCGTGGGAATCTGCAATTGCTCGGCGACGACCTGCAATGCCATCAAGACCTCACAGCTTTTCAATACGCCGAATATGTCGGCATCCGCCTACAGAGCCCATGTCGATCACAATAAGTGCGTTGCGTGCGGCAAATGCGTGGAAGTATGTCCGGTCGGCGCCGCGAAGCTCGGTCAGAAGCTGTGCAGGAAGAACGGTCAGGCGGTAGAGTACCCAGTCTCCGAACTTCCCAATGAAGTTGCCTGGGGACCGAAGAAGTGGAACAAGAACTACAGAGAAGACGCCAAGATCAACTGCTATGAGACTGGCACATCGCCGTGCAAGGCGGCATGTCCGGCCAACCTCTCTGTGCAGGGCTACATCAATATGGCGGACCAGGGCAGATACAGAGAAGCTCTCGAACTGATCAAGCAGGACAACCCGCTGCCGGCAGTGTGCGGCGCGATCTGCAACAGAAGATGCGAGGACAGATGCACCCGAGGGACAATCGACCAGCCGGTAGCCATCGATGAGATCAAGAAGTTCATCGCAGCCCAGGAACTCAAGGCGGAGGGAAGGTTCGTCCCCGAATGCGGCAAAGAGTTCGGCGGATTCTGGGGTGATGAGTACAAGATGGCCATCATCGGAGCCGGTCCGGGCGGACTTGCGGCAGCCTACTATCTGCGTCAGCGCGGCTATCCGGTGACTGTATTTGAAAAACAGCAGGCCCTTGGCGGAATGCTGAGATACGGCGTGCCTTCCTTCAGACTGGAAAAGGACGTGGTAGACGCTGAGATCGATGTGATGAAGGAGATGGGCGTAGAGTTCCGGACCGGTGTGGAAGTCGGCAAGGATGTCACCATAGAGGAACTGCGCGATCAGGGCTACGCGGCATTCTACATCGCAGTGGGACTCCAGTCCGGCGGCATTCTTGACGTGGAAGGTGCAAATGCAGAAGGCGTCATGAGCGGCATCGACTTCATGAGGATCATCAATGAGGATGAAGTCGCCCTGATGCAGGGCAGGCTGCCTGAGACCGGCAAGCTCTCCGGCAATGTGGTAGTGATCGGCGGCGGCAACGTCGCTGCTGACGTAGCCCGCACCGCTGTAAGATCCGGGGCTGATAAAGTTATCATGTGCGCCCTTGAAGGCTACGACGAGCTTCCTATGGGAGAAGAGGACAGAACGGAGTGCGAAGAGGAAGGCATCGTTGTAAACGGCGGCTGGGGTCCGGTCGAAATTTATAATAAGGACGGAAAGGTAAGCGGAATCAAGTTCAGGAAGTGCGTGAGCGTCAAGAATGAAGAGGGGCGTTTCGATCCTAAGTTTGACGAAAGCGTTACCACAGAACTCGAGTGCTCTACGGTACTGTACTGCACAGGTCAGAAACCGGATATCGAGAAGCTGCTTTGCGGAACGAAGGTCGAGATCAATCCGAGAGGCCTCATTGTGGCTGACCCTGTTACACTTCAGACCGCAGAGGAAGACATTTTTGCGGGAGGTGACATCGTGACTGGACAGAAGTTCGCAATCGATGCCATAGGTGTAGGTCGATCAATCGCGGATTCGCTCCACAGATACGTACATAAAGATCAGGGCCCGAACAGACTGACCGTAGGCAGAGACCTGAGAGAGATCATCGAGCTTGACAGGGACGATATTCTGGTAGAGCGCTACGACAACATGCCGAGGCAGAAGCCGGGAAAGAAGGCCGGAGATCCGACCGGAACATGGCATGATCTGAGAGAGCCGCTGACAGAGATACAGATCAGAGCTGAGGCCAACAGATGTCTTAAGTGCGGTGCCACTACGGTCGATGTCAACAGATGCATCGGCTGCGGATTATGCACAACAAGATGCGAGTTTGATGCCATCACTCTTGAGAGAGATCATCCGAAGGCTACAAGGATGTTCTCCGCGGAGAACGGCAAGCTCAAGGCTATTCTGCCATATGCGCTGCCGAGAGAAATCAAGATCAGGGCAAAGAACAGCAAGGTGCTCTGAAAGTTTACAAAGTAAATCCTGCAAAGTCAGGTATGGAATGGAAATAGGGGCTGCCGCATTAAGGCGAGCCACCACGATATATGGCAGACGTTATTTGTAAACGTCTG
>JAFRCB010000201.1 GCA_017404585.1 Lachnospiraceae bacterium | reverse complement strand
GTGCATCCCTGATCCAAGGGCGATAGGCACAGACCGTCACTGTCCAGGCTCCGTTCAAAATTCGGGTGCCGCTCCAGCCCATGAGCAGATAGGTGCCGACGTCCTTGCTGACACACCAGTAAATCACAGCCATAATGACCAGAACTGTATTCAGTTCGCCAAAATATGTCATCTTGAGCAGAAAGTCTGCCAAAAAGGCACCGGCTCCGTTTCTGAAATCCTGCAGACCCAGAAGAATGTTGATATCCATATAGATCTCCTTCCAACACCATAATTGATTGTCTCTTTTATGTATCAATTATAAAAGCAAAAAGGCCATCACTCAAGTGACAGCCTTCTCTTTCTTGCAGCAAATACCTGCACTCATCATCCCCGTTCAGTATCGCCCTCCCACACAAGGAGGCCGTCAAATTCCGAGACGTTGGTGTAGCCAAGGTCCTTGCAGAGATGCTCTGCAGTGTCCTTACTGACCCCACCGTAGTCGCAGTATAAAAGTATCCGCTGATTCTTGTCGGGGATCGCCGCTTCAAAGCTCTCATCGCCGGAATCGTGCGGGATATTGACTGCTCCCGGGATATGCTCGATTTTATACTCCTCCTCCGATCTTACATCGACGAGAACGCATTCTCCCGATTCGATCAGAGAGGCGGCCTCATCCGCGTCAAGGTGAGAATAAGCGGCCTCTTTCGCAGCAGGCTTGCTTGTACCGCATCCTGCAAATGCAATCACCACCGCAAGTATCAGCAGCACAACAATCGATTTTCTTTTCATTATACCTCCTCAGAAGAAATACAGATCTGCCATTAATTGCCCCTTGTTACTCTTAATCAATTCCTGTAGAGCGGAATCAGTGTCGTCCTCACTGCCGCCCAAATACCGGCTGTCAGAAAGATGAGTGCATACCATGATTTGAGTGAGAGCTGCGCTGTTCCGACAATACCGTTGCCGAGCAGACAGCCAAGTCCCCACATAGATCCGACACCCATGAGAGCACTTCCGATGACAGCCTTGATGAGGGCTGATTTTCGGGGTTTCATTATCCTGAACTCATGCCTTGCAATGGCAGTCAGAAACGAGCCGACTACAATCCCCAATACAAGCATGCTTCCAAATCCGAATACTTCGTCGTAGGGATTGCAGCCTCCGCATGTCTCCACAGGTCTCGTGAAAGCGTAAACATAAGACATGATCGGCGAAGTGATGGACACTCCGAAATGCCGTCCCACTGCTCCGCTCACGGGGTAGGCAATCCCGAGCACAATGCCGACAAGAAAAGGTCCAAGTTCCTCCGGCCACTCCCTCTCAATTATCCAGGACAAAAGACCTCCCGGCTCCTCTGAATCATCTCCCATTCTCTCACGCTTATTGTGCCTTATGAGAGATATGATGAGCACGATGGACAGGACCGCGAATATCATAAGCGGTATCATTGTGGTCCTTATACTCAGATTGTCATCAATGAGAGCTATAGTCCTTATGGTCTTGGAAACACCGATGAGCGGACCTGCGGCAACAAGATACGCGCAGACCATAAACACGAGGAGCTTTATCCAGCCAAGTATCCTGCCGTCCCCGCACTCTACGAGAGTCTTTGTCATACATCCGCCGGCGAGCACAGCTCCGAAGCCGAACATGAAGCTTCCGACTGCAATTGAAAACAGTGAAAATGGCGGAAGATACGATGGTATCCTCACAATCCCTGCCGCTCCGAGCCCGTAATAAACAGCCCCCTGAACTGCAATCATCGTGAGGAAATACACTGCGTTATAATAATTTTTCATCAGATATGCATCTCTGATAAGGCCCGTGAAACAGAGCCAGCTGCGCCTCAGCACATATCCGAGGAGCATTCCGATGAGTAATCCGCATATATATTTCATGGCGGTGCCTTCTTCTTTGATCCGATAATACTTTGTGAACTACCCGGCAGTTGAATAACCGGGGATTCTCTCTTATTGTCCCAAAGCTTACTGATTGAGTGTATCGAGATAGTCTTTAGCCATTCTCTTATAACCGATGACGTCACTTCCGACGATCGGCTCAGCGACAATATTGCCTTCGGAATCGACAATAAAAGTTGTCGGTACGCCTACAACGCTGGTAAGGAGTTTGGTGAAAGAATCATTTGCAATAACACTCGGGAACTTAACATTGTTGTCGCTGATGATCTGCTTTGCCGCCTCCTTCTCCTCCGCATCGGGCGAATTGACGTCCGCCACAATTCCGATCACCTTTGCGTTGTCCGGCAGGGACTCCGCCATCTTGCCGAGATTTTCCATCTCCTCAAGGCACGGGTCGCAATATGTGGCCCAGATGTGTACGATCGTTACATCCGCGTCAGCAAAATACGCCTCCGTCACCTCATTGCCGTCGAGGTCCTCCGTCGTGAACGACCCCAGGGACTCCGGGAACGGATTCGAATTAAAGGCTGCGAGAAGGTCCCTCTGTTCGTCAGCCTTCTGCTGCGCATCGTCGCTCTCATCCGTCTTCGATGAAGCGTCAGGCTCTTGCGAAACAGATTCGCCGGCTGTCGCTGTGTCTGCTGCTTCTGTGGATGAAGTCGCAGCGCTGCCGCAGGCCATTGTGCAAATGCAGATCAGCACGACCATCATGATTGATAATGCTTTTTTCATATGCCCTCCTCCTTCAAATTTCACTTGCGAAACCCGGCGCATTTTTCGGGCTATAGCCTTTTGCGGATTTCAACCGGATCCCTTCGCCATCCAAGTAAAAATCCCACTGCGGGCAGCCGCAGTGACGCCCGCAGTGGGATACATGTTTACTGTAGTGCCTTTAAGTACATTCGATCAGAGCTGCTGCGCGAACCCGATAAGATCTATTATCGGAACCGCTGCGCGAACCCGATAATCATAATTCGGGCCATTTCATCGCCCTTTATCGGGAGCTGCTCTCGCAGTTTCCGATAAGATCTATTATTCAGCGTCCGCCACGAAAGAAATCGAGTAAACGAAAGCATCCGGTGTGTAGTAATCGACCGCCTCGCCGTCGACCTCTGCGTACGGATAGCCGAAGTTGTTCAGCGGCGCACCTGCCTGAGCGGGCTCAAGCACGACATCACGTCCCTGAGAAAGCTCAACGCGCTGGCTGTCGCAGCTGCCCCAGTAATACTCTTTTGTCTCGAGCGCTTCCGCGTCATCCTTTGACCATTCATTCTTGAGAACCGCTTTAAGAACGTCAGCGGCATCGGCGGAAACCCAGCCTGTGCCCGGCAGATAGAACTGTGCCCAGCAGTGCTGATTCTTTGTGATGTCGTCAGCGTTCATACGGATACCGAACATTTCTCTTGCAGGGATGCCCTCTGCGCGGCAGAGACCGATGAAAACGGAGTTGATATCTGTGCATTTGCCGCCCTTGGAGTCAAGCAGTGCGCACACATCGCCGGTTCCGCAGCCGGTGACGGCCTCGTCGCGGTTCATGTTGTCATAAATCCAGTCGTAGATAGCTCTCGCCTTATCATAGACAGTTTCTTTGCCTTCGCAGATCTTATCTGCCTGTTCCTTGACCACACCGTCTACCGGGATCGTGCTGGACGGCTCGAGATATTTCTCAAGATCAAGACCTTCAATCGTGCCCTCTTCCTTGTACTCTGCCGGAGCGAGGATTTCAGGTCTCTCGGCATGGAAGGAGCAGGATCCTGTACGGTCAGCAGGCTCAGCGTCCGCGCTCCACTCAACATAGAGCATCTTGTTGCCGAGGGCATCTGTTGTGACTTCTGTCTTAATATTCTCGCTCTGGACAAAATCATACGATAGGTCGTCATCTACAGTCTGATACTCGTTGGACTGAGCGACCGGAAGCCATACTTTGACAACTTTGCCCTTCTCATACTGAGTCATATCGATCGTATATGTAACTTCACCTTTTGTCACCTGCGCTTCTGCTTCTTCAGCAGTTTCCGCTGCACTCTCTACTGCGCTTTCTGCAGTGCTCTCCACCGCGCTTTCTACTGTCTCCTCAACCTTGCTTTCAGCTGTGTCAACAGCGCTTTCCGCTGCGGCGTCAGCTGCAGGCGCTGCCGCTTGCTGTGCGGCTCCGCAGCCTGCCAGGGCTGCTGAAGTCATACTGAGTGCTACAATGAGTGCTGCCAATTTCTTATGCATATGCACACCTCCCTTTTATATCATTTTTAGTCTATATGTTATCAGGATATCGACTATTCTGATTAGAAGTGTAGCACATGTAGAGTTGTGTTTCTAATTATGCTTCTTTATGTGAGACGCCATTTATTTTATTATATTATAAGTGAATCCTGTGCGGTGTTGTAGTTCTGTAGCACCGCACGTGCGGGGAGATTCGCTCTCAGGATCAAAATGTAGACTAATCAAACAGACTGAGCTGCCTGTATTTCTCAGGAAAT
>JAFRCB010000200.1 GCA_017404585.1 Lachnospiraceae bacterium | reverse complement strand
TTCAGTCGCTAAAAGTTGATTTCAATGAAATCTACTGCCCTCATCTTATACCTACAGTAAATTGCCAGCAGAGCGCATGCGTGTTATCATTATTATAATTGTCTTATAGGAGAACAACCGATGACTGATAACCAGAGAGAATGGGCCTGGGCCAAAGAGGAGCTGGACCGAGAACTCAGGAACCTCGGGTTCCCGAGCGAACTCGGCGATGCCATTGCAAAGCAGCTCGGAAGCCCCAAGGCAATTCAGCGAATGACGGCATATCTCTACAATGTGAAGCCCGGAAACGTGGAACTTGTGGTGGATGAGATGCTGGCCATATGCAGCGAGATTGCCGCCTGGAAAGAAAAGAAAGCCAGCGAGGCTGCCAACGCAAAGTATAACTACATTCTGAACTATGGTCTTACTGATGATGAATAAAGATGCAGGCATAGTCGTTTAAGCACAGAAACCGTGCGCTTTAGCGCTGAACCCTAAGACCGAATAGAGCCGGTGCTGACCGCAAACTTTGAAAGGCAATATTATGCAAAATTACCCCACTAAAGCAAACTTAATACTGCATTTTCTCTCGGGTTCCAAGCGCTACTTTGCCCTCAGCATGCTCTTTGCGGGACTCGTATCCCTGCTTGATATGGTAAACCCGAAAATCATATCCTACACTGTTGACTCCGTCATCGGCACAAAGCCCTCTGCCCTGCCGGGCAGCGTCGAAAAGCTGATTGACGGAATCGGCGGCACAAGCGCGCTGAGAGCCCACCCGATCTGGATCGCCGCTGCGGTTCTTTCAATCGGCGTTCTGGCAGCCCTGTGCAGATATGTCTTCAGGACTATGAATACGCGGGGCGCGGAGACATTTGTAAGAAAAATGCGCGACGATCTATTCGCCCACATCATGTACCTGCCCTACACATGGCACAGCGAAAACAGCACCGGAGATATCATTCAGCGGTGCACCTCGGACGTTAACACCATCAAGAGATTCATCTCGGAGCAGCTTGTGCAGCTCTTCCGAACTGTCATCATGATCGTGCTCGCCCTTATTTTCATGGGCAGGATCCACTTCCGCGTCATGCTCGGCTCAGCGCTCATGATTCCGGTCATCGTGATCTACTCGCTGATTTTCCATGTGAAGATTGGCACGGCATTTGAAAAAGTCGACGTTGAGGAGGGTGTTCTCTCCTCCATCGTTCAGGAGAACCTGACCGGTGTGCGCGTGGTCCGTGCGTTCGGGCGGGAGCTCTATGAGCGCGGCCGCTTTGAAAAGCAGAACACCTACTACACGAGCTTCTGGATCCGCCTTATGACGATCACATCCATGTATTGGTCCGTGGCCGACATACTGACAGGACTTCAGATCCTCTTCATTATGCTCTTCGGCTCCGTCGCCTGCATTCACGGCACGCTGACCGTCGGCGGTTTTATAGCAATGACTTCCTACAACATGATGCTGATCTGGCCCGTCCGCCAGCTCGGCCGCGTTATCTCTGAGATGAGCAAGGCCGGCATCTCAATCGAGCGTCTCCGCTACATCATGAACTCTGAAGTCGAGACAGATCCGAAAGCGGCTTGGGAGCCGCCGATGAATCGCGATATTACATTTGAAAACGTTACATATGCATATGCAAATGCCTCCTCCCCCGTTCTGAAAGACGTCTCCCTGACGATCCCTGCCGGCTCCACATTCGGAATCCTCGGCGGTACCGGCTCGGGCAAGTCGACTCTCATGTATCTCCTTGATCATCTCTATGATCTGGGACCGGACGGCGGCAAGATCACTGTCGGCGGAGTAGATATAGCCAATATAAAAAAGGACTACCTGCGCCGCAACATCGGCATGGTCCTCCAGGAGCCCTTCCTCTTCTCGCGCACGCTCTCCGAAAATATCGGAATCACCGGGCATGAAAAGAACATGGACGAGATCCGGCGAGCCGCGAAGATCGCGAGTATTGATGACGCGATCGAGAGTTTCACCTCCGGCTATGACACATTTGTCGGAGAACGCGGTGTCACCCTCTCCGGCGGCCAGAAGCAGCGGACCGCAATTGCGCAAATGCTGATTTCAAAACCCCCGATCATGATCTTCGACGATTCTCTGTCCGCGGTCGACGCCGAGACGGACATGAAGATCCGCCACGCGATCCAGGAGAATACGGGATCTTCGACGGTCATCCTGATCGCCCACCGGATCACGACCCTCATGAACGCGGACCATATCATCGTCCTCGACAAGGGAAGAATCCGGGAACAGGGCACCCACGAGGAGCTTCTGGCCAAGAACGGTTTATATCGAAGGATCTATGACCTGCAGACAGCAGGTATTGATGAGTCGGAAGCAGATATCTGATCTCATTGATGGATCAGGTGCCGTCATCCGGCCTCACTGAATCTGACACATCAGACCTCGCAGCGACTGACGTATTTGTCGCATAGATATAGGTATACAAAAATGAACGAAGAAAAACAGGCCAGTCTGCCCTTATTCGGCATCCCAAGGCTGTTTCCGTATTTAAAACCGTATAGAGTAAAAATCATTTGCATGATCCTTCTCGGCGCGATATCCAGCGGCATGGACGCTGCCTACCCGCTGTTCAACCGGTACACCCTGAATCATTTCATCGGCGGGCAGACTCTCGCGGGGATCGGGCCCTTCACATGTCTCTACGTATCGCTGCTCATCTTCCAGGGACTGATCAATTATGTGAGCTCCGTGGAGTGCGGCAAGGTGGAAATGTCAGTGGACAAGGACCTCCGAAACGACGCGTTCAACCACCTTCAGACGTTGTCCTTCTCCTATTTCAACCGCAACTCGGTCGGCTACATTCATGCGCGTGTCATGTCGGACACCGGCCTCATCGGCGAAGTGATCTCCTGGCGAATGATGAACCTTGTGTGGAACGGAGCTTACGTGATCGGCGTCCTCGTCGTGATGCTGATAATTGACGTGCGGCTGGCCGCCCTCATTTGCCTGCTCGTCCCGGTTGCCGTTATTTTCATGATGTATTTCCAGCGGATGCTGCTTGACTACAACAGAAAGATCCGCGAGGTCAATTCGAAGATCACGGGCAACTACAACGAGGGTATCACAGGTGCGCAGACGATCAAAGTGCTCGGTGTGGAAGAAAAGATGATCGGCGATTTTAAGCAAGAGACGACCAATATGCGCCGCATCTCCATCCGGGAAGCTCACTATTCTGCCCTCTTCATCTCGACCATGACGATGATGTCCGCTATGGTGCTGGCTCTTGTCCTCTGGCAGGGCGGCCGGCTCACGGTCGAGGGGCTGATGCAAATAGGCACTCTCGCCGTATTCATGTCCTACGCCCTCGAAATGCTCGACCCGATCCAGAGTATTATCGAGACTTTGTCCGGCTTCATCTCAATTCAGGCCAATATCGAGCGCGTCGTAAAACTTCTTGCTGAGGAATCCGATGTTGCCGACAGCCCGGAAGTCGTTGAAAAATACGGTGATTCTTTCCACCCGAAGAAGGAGAACTGGGAAGAGCTCATCGGCGATATTGAATTCAGGGACGTTTCGTTCCGCTACCCGGACGGCGATGAGTATGTTCTTGAGAACTTTAATCTCAAGGTGCCGCACGGGACGAATGTCGCCATCGTCGGCGAGACCGGAGCCGGCAAATCCACGCTGGTCAATCTCGTCTGCCGCTTCTTCGAACCTACAAAGGGCCAGCTCCTCATTGATGGGAGGGATGCCCGCGAGAGGTCCCAACTTTGGCTGCACAGCAATATAGGCTACGTCCTTCAGTCGCCTCACCTCTTCTCCGGAACAGTCCGGGAGAATCTGAGATACGGCAAGCCGGACGCGACGGACGATGAGATCATGAAAGCGCTCCGCATCGTGTCCGCGGAATCAGTGCTTGCCCGGATGGAGAAAGGGCTCGACACCGATATCGGCGAGGGAGGAAGTATCTTGTCGACGGGCGAGAAACAGCTGCTGTCATTTGCACGCGCCATACTGGCCGACCCGAAGATCCTTGTCCTCGATGAGGCAACCTCCTCCATCGATACGGTGACCGAGAAAGCGATACAGAACGCGATCGATGTCGTGATACGGGGCAGAACTTCATTTGTCATCGCCCACCGCCTGTCGACCATTGTCGACGCGGACGTAATCCTGGTCGTAAAGGGCGGCAAGATCATAAGCCGTGGCACTCACGCCGAGCTCATGCGGGAGAGGGGCTACTACTACGAGCTGTATACCCGCCAGTATGAGGAGCTCCTATGGGGAGCGGCTGAATAAAGAGAATCAGGGAGGCTGCAGGCCTGCACAAAAAAATCCCACACTCATCTCTATGTAGTATCACAAGAGACCGGTGTGGGAATTTTTTGTTCCGGGTCTGATCACAAATCCTGTTCGCGTTTTGCGGCTGTCACGGTCATGTTCAGCTGAGCGTTTATCAAAGCGGGGGAATGTCACCCGCCACTCAGACGAGCAGGATATTGAATTACCCTCCGCTTGCAGAAGCGAGGGTCTTCCCCCACTGAGATAAATTCATTAATAAGAGAGGAAATCAACATGTACATAGCCGGTCTGCCCGGTTTCCTCGACACGGACATGGACCATCTTGCCCTCCGGATAATCGAGAATCGTGAACTCTGTCCAGTCCGGAAGTGTGGTGATTACATCTGAAGATGTCGACGGGCCTTCACGCAGTGACAGATATTCCTTAACATTGGCATATGCTGTCATTCCGGGTTTAAGGTCTGAATCTGATGAGCTCTTGCTGCTCGACGAGTCTTTGCTGCTCGATGAGTCTTTGCTGCTCGATGAACCGTTGCTGCCTGATGAACCTGCCGGCTTAATGTAATTGGGGTTAACGTATCCTTCCTCGTCCGTTCCCTCTACTCTGACTTTGGCCATGCCGTTTTCGTAGCCGAGAACGATGAGCGCCGTACCCGGATAGATTTTATTCTTCCTGGGTGCATCCGTGGACGGACCGCTGCGAAGGCTCAGATAATTTTCGACGTCCGGGTAATAGATCTCGCTGTCTTCCGAGCTGCTGTCTTTGGAGCTGCTGTCTTTGGATCCGGTGTTATCTTCAAAGTCCTTCTCCTCACGGGCTGTATAATCATCCAGTGAGATGAAAAGCTCACCGCCATCGCCGTACGGGGACATCTCGTAGACAAGTTTCACCAGATTCGCATCTTCGTAGTAGGTAAGTTCATACGGCCAGTAGAAATCGTCTCTGAAGGATGCGATACTCTTCACCGTCGTTCCATCGCTGTTACATATGAAGAGATCCGGTCCCAGGTAGCCGCTGACATAGATTTTTCCATCTCCTCCGAATCCGCTTGCCCACTGGGCTGGACTGCCTCCGAATTCGTAGTTTCTCCAGATTTCATCGCCCGTCGCGAGATCCACGCAGACAATCGCTCCTCTTTCTACATAATAATATCTCTTTCCGTCCTTGCCGATATTACTCACACAGGCAAGCTGTGAGGTCGGATAGGCGTCGGTCGTTTTGTTCCAGATTTCCTTTCCATTATATGTGGCGGTAATATGAGCAAACTCATTGTCGCCCGAATAATCCAGTTTAAGTGTCACCTTCACATCATCAGGATTGTAATCTCCGAGCGATTCACCGCTGCCCGATGACTTCTTTGTCTCTTCACCCGTAGTCTTCTCCGGCGCGGCCGGCTTGGAAGAATCAGTTTTCTCGCTCTCTGTCTTGCCGCTCTCTATGAGCTCCGGCTTGATTGGGCTGTTTGTCGCAGAGCTCGTGTCGCTTTCAGTCTTGGCCGCTTCGCTCTCCGCCTTTGCAGCTTCGCTTACCGTGCTTTCAGCCTTGCTTTCCGGGGCAGCCTTGGCACTTTCAGCCTTGACGTCCTCCTGCGCTTTTGCCGCGTCTTCTGTAGCCTGGTTCTGTGTTGCCTCGGCAGCTCCGTTTGAAGCTGTACCGCATGACGCGAGGGCGGCGACAAGCGCTGCCGTAAGCAAAATTGTCATAAATCTCTTTCTCATAGTCATTTCCTCCGTAATTATTCACATCGGTCAGAGGCAGCTCCGCCTCGTGATCCGTTCTGTGCTTTACGCAAATGAAGTTATCTTGAAGACGGGTGCGGCATCAGATTGTAGAGCATCATAGCGGTCTTCGATACCGGCATTGTCTGAACAGTCAGTCTGCCGGGTCCCGTGACCACCGTGTTGAAGAGTCCTTCGCCGCCGAGAAGCACGTTCTTCACACCCTTGATCTGCACAACATCCAGGTTCATATTTCCCTGCATGGCAACGACATGGCCGGTATCGATGATTTTCCTCTGTCCCGGCGCGAGATCGTACTCCACAGCAGATCCATCCACCTCAAGGAAAACAATGCCGTCGCCGTAATACTTCCTCATCAGGAATCCTTCTCCGCCGAACAGGCCGCCGGCAAATTTTTTCTGCATGTAAACTTCCGAATCGATCCGTCCCATGCTGCACAGATATGCGCCTTTCTGGATGTAAAGCGGTTCCCCAGGTGTGACTCTGACAGCTCTGATCGAGCCGGGGAACTTTCCTGCAAATGCAATCTCCCCCGGCACCCTTGCCGTATAATGATTCACGAACGCGCTCTCATTGGTGAGGATCCGCCCGAACATCTTGCCAATACCGCCTCCCTGTGTCTGCATCTCGATGCCCTCATCCATCCAGGACATTGCACCGGCGTCGCACTCAATTGTCTCACCGGCTTCAAGATTCACAAGTAAGACCGGGAGATTGCCGCCCTTCACTTCATATTTCATATCTGTGCACCTCCATTCCATGTTCCTGCCGGGTATTTGGCAGGAGCTTTGCTGCCAACTTTATTTATGTCTTGATGTATGCCGAGGCTGTCAGCTTTTATGCCGTGCTGTGAGCTGAGGCTGTCAATCTTATTAAGTTGCACGGTTATACGAGTTCAATGCCCCTCAGACTATCTTATTTATAAAACTCTAATACTGAAGGGACATTGTCGACACCCAGATACTCCGCAAGCGCATCCACAATAAACTGGTGATCCTCGTAATGCGGGAAGGCTGAGACCACAGCGACCGCAACAAGCTCGCCGGTCTTCAGCCTGATTGGGAAGCCTCCTCCGTCCAGTGCATAGTCGTTCGGCTCAAGCTTATAGCCCACCAGATCTTTTCCTCTCATCTCCGAGGACACCGTGAACCAGAGCGAAGACTTCTCGCGGTTCATGACTGTGTTGAACTTGCGCCGCATCCAATACGTATTATTCACGGTCGTTCCAGGTGTTAAATGCTGATAAATTGCTACGCCTGCCACATTAAAAATGCCGATTGCGAGCGGTTGGCCTGCATCATATACCTTCTGCGCCATTCTGGTCCCGAGTTCAAAAGCCTCCTTGTTAGTAAATGTATCCGGCTTCAACATTTCTTCCTGCTGGTCTATCACCTTTATCAGCTTCTTTGGATCCATCATACTTTTATCCTCCTCGAGATGATTTTAATACAAAACTATTATAACATATACGCACCTTTCCCTTAATTATCTTTACGTTTTTCCAACAAATTGATTAAGATGTCTGAAGGCAACCAATTTCCTCATTTCAAGGTGCGATAGTTGCCTTTGCTCAGATTGACTTCTCTGAGACAATGGCGAAAGGCAACCAATTCCCCCTTGTCCGGGTGCGATGGT
>JAFRCB010000199.1 GCA_017404585.1 Lachnospiraceae bacterium | reverse complement strand
GGGCGAGAAGGCTTTGGATCTTGATAACCAGACCGATAAGCTGAATACGACTATGGATGATCTCTATACCGTCTTCCTGAATGCGATAGAGTACAGCGTCACCTTTCTTCCGTTATTTATCTTCGCGTCTCTGACCGGTCTGCTTTGGGAAAATGGTGGAGACACCCTTTTGAAAATGTGGAAGCCCATTCTTGCTTTGATTGCCATTTATCTTCTGCTCATCATTGGGTATGTCTTATATGTTGCCGTTAAGTACCGTGTATCCGCAGCATTACTGATCCGGAAAATCTTGCCGTCCACGATAATCGGACTGACTACGGCTTCGTCTATGTCAGCATTTGAAAAGATCAACAAGGTAAACCGTACACTCGGTTTAGATGAAGCACTCACGAATTTTTCAGTTACAATCGGTATGCAGCTATATTGCGGCGCGGCGGCTCCGATATTCATCGCAATAGCCTTCTATCTTGCGGAAGTATATCAGGCTCCCGTTGGACCGACCTGGTTTGCTGTTGCCGGCTTTATTTCGCTGATCGTCAGTCTGGCAACACCCCCAGTGTCAGGCGGCACAATGATTTGCCTGAATATCATGCTCAATGCTCTGGGCATTCCTCTGGATGGACTCGCGATTGCCAGCGTTCTGGCGCTGATATTTGATTTCATTTCCACCGGATCGTACATTGCCATGCGCCATATGGAGATGGTAATACAGGCCGGCCATCTGAATCTCCTTGATAGAGAGGTGCTGAGGTCGAATCTGTAAATCCACCAGTCATTTATATCTTGCTAAGAATAATAGTAGAATCTTATGGAATTTGCCCGAATAATGGTAGTATATTACGGACTTTAATAAAGTGAAGAAGGACCCCAAGGTCCGGGAGGTGTTTGTGACGCTCGAAGAATATGTTGAAAGAGAGAAAGCTGAGGCGCTTGAAGAAGCCGAGAGGAAGATAACAGAAGAAAAGATGCGGGCGGATAAAGCTGACATACAGATTATCACATCAATTCGAATGATTATGAGTTCCCGAGAAAAATCTGCAGATTCTGCCATGGATGAACTTGGTATCGATGTTGAAATGAGGGATTACTATAAAGCGATGCTTTGATTATCAGGTGTCTGACAGTAGTCAAATGTCGCTTATGAATCGTATAAACAAATGGTGAACGGCGGGTCAATGGACCCGCCGTTATGTTAACAAGATTATTCTTCAATCATATATGCCGCCACGATCTCGCCATAGTAGCAAATGTGCTCCTCCGGGCACGCCTCGCCATAGAATTTATTCCTGATGTCATCCGGCAGAAGCGACGCATCCTGCATTTGCCTGTAAATCACACGGCACTCCAGCGTGAGCGGGAACTCCTTGATTGCCGGGACCGAAATAACCTCCGGCTCGACCAGGCTGAGTCCTGCCGTGGAGATCTTGTCGATATCACGGCCGCTTCTCATGCCGCACAGCGCAAATGCCTGTCTCGAAAACCCATTCACCGGCACATTGACCGTGAACTCCGGGTTGCTGTCGATGAGCTCGCTGGTGTAGCGGCTCGTGCGCACATAAGCGATGAATACCGGGCGCTCCCACACGCGGCCGATGTGGCCCCAGCCGATGACCATGGAGTTGACCTTGTCACCGGATTTAGATGTGAGGAAAATTCCTTTCTTTAGTTTTTCGTTGATTACATTTGCGACTTCTGTGACTTCTACTGTTCTCTTTTTCATAATAATTTTCCTCCGTTCCGCACTCTCGCGGCTTCGATCATTTCTTTGGCTTCAGTCCTTTGCGCTCCCTTGCAGCTTCAATTACGGCCTTCGCTTCAGCCCTTTGCGCTCCCGCGCAGACTCGATTACGGCCTTCGCTTCAGCCCTTTGCGCTCCCGCGCAGCTTCAATCATTTCTTCAGCTTCATCAAATGCCGCACCAAGATACTCGCTCACATCCGCCTTGCCTTCTTTTTCTTTGGCTTTAATGGCTTCCCAGGTGGTGAGGACTTCATCGGGGCTGTTTACACTTGCATCTCCGAACACGTGCGGATGCCTTCTGATCATCTTGTCCCGGATCCCCAAGATTACGTCATCAAGCGTGAAAATGCCCTCTTCCTCAGCGATCTGCGATTGGATCATGACCTCAAAGAGCAGGTCTCCGAGCTCTTCCTTCAGGTTTTCGGCGTTGCCCGTCGCTTCGTAGACGTTGATTCCGCAGATGACCTCCGCCGCCTCTTCGATGCACGCAGCTTTGAGGCTGGTGTGAGTCTGCGCCCGGTCCCACGGGCAACCGTCCTCAGCGCGGAGCCGGCGGACGACTTCCTTTAATTCATCGCATGATTGCACTTTTATGTCCCCGTCATACAACCTTGATTTGACACACCTGCATCGCTTTCAGCGCGTTCTCATGGCTCTCCGGAGTCACGCCGGCGCAGCTGGCGGAGTCCACGATAATCGGGACTTCCGGCAGAAATGCCTTGACAAGCATGGCATTTGAAATAACGCAGATATCGGTGCAGAGCCCAATCAGCGTGATGCTGCCGATCTCATCCTTCGCGTTCATCTCTGTCAGAATGGTTCCGAGCTCCTTTGATCCAAATGTGGGCTTGTCAATCGCCTCAGTCTTTCGCAGGGCATCGAGCTCCGGACGAATCTGCCAGCCGTCTGTCCCACGGATGCAATGCGGAACCGGGAGGTTTCTTCCTTCCTGTGTCTCCATGTAGCAGGTCTCGTGCGTGTCCCTGGTGAACAGCACTGTCCCGTCGAAGTTCTCAATTTTTGCCTTGACCGCCGGGACGATGGCCACGGCTTCTTTGGTGCCGAGGGCACCGTCGATGAAATCGTTCTGCATATCGATGACGAGTAATATGTTCTGCATGGTCTGGTTCTCCTTTATTATATGATGTTTTTTGTCTGGTTCTTGCTGAACCTTCTACAACAGTCGTACTTTTATATCATTTGTAAAATTCTACCATATGCGCGAATCCTGTTCAATCATGAGACATTTCAGCTCTTAGGCGGAGGCAGCAAATTCTTGACTTCTTGGTATGATTGCTGCCTTTGACCAAGACGTGTTTCAATGGCTCTCAGGCAGAAGCAGCAAAATCCTGCTTCTGAGGC
>JAFRCB010000024.1 GCA_017404585.1 Lachnospiraceae bacterium | reverse complement strand
TCAGGCTACGATTTCGCTATCCCTTCTTCTCGCCCAAATCTCACGATTTGAACCTTGGGAGTCGCTATGGGGTTCGTCGTTGGCTACGCCCCTTGTGGACTTTCACCACAGATTGACGGCATGCCCGTCATACCTAAAAGACCGACCCCGCAATTCTTGTGCGGGGTCGGTATGTTTATCACTGCCATGTCAGCGGCAGGTCCCGGTGCTGCATCCGGACGGGGTCCGGAAATGTCTGCCCGCCCAGGTCGAGCTCCACCGACAGGATCACCTGCGGTTCAACAGGTTTGTTGACTTCGACCCCGGGATACGGGAAGTCGGTCACGGGAAGGGTTTCGACCTTCTCAAGCCGAAGGATTTCTTCCCACCCTTCGGTCACCCTGCCGAACACAGGATAGATGCCTTTATGCTCCGGGAGGTCTCTCAGAGGAAAGAAGAACTCCCCGCCTGAAAGGCCCGCTTCACCGTATCCGCCCATGCAGACACATCCCGTATGCGAATCCAGAGGTTCGATTTCAGGGTGCAGCTGCGATTCGTACGGGATCAGGTAACGGGCTTCTTCTTTTCCGTAGCCGGTGTAGCTGACATCGATCCAGCTGCCCGGTACGATGCGCTCGATGGCATGTCCGTCCATCAGGCCGCGCGAAGCAATATAGATGAAACTGGCGACAGTGTTCGGAGCGGCATCCGGCAGCAGCTCGATCACGATCCTGCTGCCGTTCGCCATTTTTAAAGTTACAATCGGATTCATCGTTCCAGATCCTTCGTCCATAGTTTTTTCGTGCCAAAGTCTTTCGTGCCAAAGTCTTTCGTGCCAAAGCCTTCATCAATTGCCCGCGGCTATACCTCGGCTGCGGCTCTGGCTTGTGTGACGCCCTTGACTTCGAAGGTCTCAGGGTCTACCAGGACGCCATAATCCGCTTCTGCCTGCTCGGCTGTGATGTACTCGTTCTTGACATCCCAGGCGACTTTTTCCGGCGGTCTTCTGAACGGATCTCCGTATCCGCCTCCGGTCGCTGTCGTCATACGTACAAGATCGCCGCGGTTCATGACACGTCTCGCGACGATGCCCTGCGGACCGGACTGTGTCCCGTCGGCATCAATGAATTCAAAGTAATTGATCGATCCGTCTTTGCCGCCGGCAGCACCCCATACAGGCCACTTGTTGCGGCCGAAAGAGGCTGTGAAGGACTGGTTGTCGTTCATGGACAGATACGATCTGACAGCACCCGCGCCGCCTCTGTATTCACCGGCGCCCGCACCGTCACAGTGCAGGCTGTGCTCAGCGACTCTGATGCCATAGCGGATCTCGGCCATTTCTACAGGTACGTTGTAGGTCTCACCGTCACCGACGCAGAACTGTCCGACCTGGCCGTCATGTCCCATGCACGCGCCCCAGCCGCCGACTGTAGGTTCGATGATCAGATAGTCATTGCCAAAGTCCTGATGCTTTCCGGCCATGAGTACGGTGCAGACCGAGAGAAGGTGACCGGCGCCGAGGGATTCCGGGAAAGCAGGCGCAAGCGCGCGCCATACCAGGTCGATCGCGTAGATCATGCTCTCATAGTAGCAGGAAGTCGCCACAGGGCTTCTAGCCTGCATCACGCTGCCCGGTTCCGTCACGCAGCGGAGCGGAGCGAAAACTCCATCGTTTACAGCGAGCTCCGGTCCGATAATCGACATGAATACGACCTTGACACCGGCGTATGCTGCTGTAGCTCCGGTGTTCACCGATCCGATGACCTCAGGGTCGCAGCCGGTGAAATCCGCCAGAAATTCATCATCCGTGATCGTTACCTTGACCTTCAGATGGACCGGATTGCCGTGTCCGTCATCGTCCATGTACTCTTCCATTTCCCATGTGCCCTTTGGGAACTCTGCCATCCTGCGGCGGGCGACCATCTCGCCCTGCTCGATCAGACGCTCCATGGAACCTTTGACAACATCAGCTCCGTACTTCTCGCACAGCTCGCCAATACGGCGCTCGCCGGTACGCAGCGAAGAGATCTGGCCCCACATATCGCCCTGCGAAACCATCGGGTAACGGATGTTGCTTTTCATAAGATCCCAGACAGGCTCAACCAGTTCTCCCCTGTCCACGAGCTTGACTCCCGAGAAGCACAGCCCCTCCTGGAAAGTGTTGGTCGCGTCAGTCGCGAACGAGCCAGGCGCCATGCCGCCGATATCGCTCCAGTGCGCTTTATTGCCGGCAAAAGCAATCAGTTCATCTTTGTAGAAAATAGGCATGACCATGCCCACGTCATTCTTGTGCGTTCCTCCGCCTATGAACGGGTCATTGATGATGTACACATCCCCCGGATGGAGGTTTTCCTTGCCGACTTTGTCTACGACAGCGCAGATCATCGGCGAGATCATACCGATGAAGCCGGAAACTCCGTTGCCCTGCGTCAGCAGGCGGCCTTCCGCATCAGCTATGCCGCTGGCATAGTCCAGCGTCTCATAAATGATCGGGCTCATCGAAGTCTGGGCAAAAGCATAGAATATCTCGTTGCTGACAGCAATGAGCGAATCCTTGACGATATCCAGTGTTACCGGATTTATATTCTTGTTATCCATTACTGCACCTCCATTTCAACGATGAGATTGCCGAACTTGTCCACCTTGAGGCTTTGTCCCGGACAAACGACTGTCGCGGTAGTCGGCTCCTCGACGACCATCGGTCCCTTTGCCTCAAACCCGCATCCGAGCTTGTCTCTGTCATAGACCGGTGTTTCGACCCAGCCGTCTCCCGCGAAGAAGACCTTGCGGATCTCCTTGACCGCTTCTTCGGCTCCGCCTTTGTGCGGCTCGATCTCTCTAAGCGATGGCTTGTGCAGTCTTCCGAACGCGATGAGGTGCAGATTTACGATCTCCGCAGGAGTGTCATCGAGACGGAATGTATAGAAATGCTCGTGAGTCGCATGGAATCTCTCCATGATCTCAGCTTTGTCCTCTTCCTTCCATGGGACCGCAGGAGCGTAAACCTGTACGGTGTGTTCCTGTCCCATGTATCTCATGTCTATGATGTATGAGAAAGCAGCCTGTTCCTGAGATACGCCTTCAGCAGCGAAGACCTCGCCGGCTTCCTTCTCCATCGACGCCCAAAGCGCGTTCAGCTCATCGACCGGCGCTTCATTGAGCGACATGATCTTGGTGCGGATAAAGTCGTGGCGGATGTCTGTCATCAGCATGCCCCAGGCAGAGAAAACAGAAGCCGCTACCGGAACGATGACTTTGCCTATGTTGAGTTCCTTCGCAAGGCTCGGGCCGTGGATCGGACCGCCGCCGCCAAAGGCGACCATCGCAAAGTCTCTCGGGTCATAGCCGCGGCGTACCGATATCAGTTTGAGTGCGTTGTTCATATTGGAGTCCGCGACTCTGATGATACTCTCAGCAGCGCCGTCAGCATCCTGACCGAAATGCGCGCCGATCCTGTTCGCGAGCGCTGCGCGTACCGCGTCAAGATCTACATCCATGTCAAAATTCTTGGCGGAAAGTCTTCCGGCTATCAGGTTCGCGTCCGTCGTCGTCGGCTCCGTACCGCCTTTGCCGTAAGCCACAGGCCCCGGCAGAGCGCCCGCGCTCTTTGGCCCTACCTTGAGCGATCCGGCTTCATCGATCCACGCGATGGAACCGCCGCCATTTCCGATCTCCACGATATCTACGACCGGCGCCATGATAGGATATCCGGCATTGCGCTCGTCCTTCTCGATGAAATACGATGTCGTGACTTTGACCTCGCCGTCATCGATCAGAGAACATTTTGCCGTAGTACCGCCGACGTCAAAAGCGATGATGTTCTTCTCGCTGATGAATTTGCCGAGTATCGATGCGCCGAAGACGCCCGCTACCGGGCCGGACTCAACGACATTGACCGGTGTGATTTTGGACTGCTCGAAAGTCGTCGTGCCGCCGTTGCTCTGCATGATATATCTGCTGCCCTCTACTCCCGCTTCGGACAGTCTGCCGTCGAGACGGTCGATATATGAAGAAGCCGCCGGCATTACATAAGCATTGAGCACAGCCGTGGATGTTCTCTCATACTCACGCCATTCACGTGTGATATCCACAGACGGGCTGACATAGACTTCCGGCCAAAGCTCTCTGACGATCTCCGCTGTCTCCCGCTCATGCGCTTCGTTCGCGTAAGAATTGATATAGCAAACGGCGATCGCCTCGACCCCTTCCTTCCTGAAATAGTCGACAGCGGCCTTGATGTCATCCTTATTCAGAGGAACGACGACTTCACCGTTGTATGCCATACGCTCCTCGACTTCTCTCCTGAGATAACGCGGAACGAAAGGCTCCGGCTTCTCAAAAACCATGTTGAACAAATCCGGTCTGTTTCCTCTCGCAAGTTCCAGAATGTCTCTAAACCCCTTAGTTGTAATCAGGCCGGTCTTCGCGCCCTTGCGCTCAGTAAGCGCGTTGATGATCGTTGTCGTACCGTGGAAAAACTCAGTGATCGACTTGAGATCGATTCCGCTCTTCTCCATGACCTCCATGACACCCTGCTCAAAATTCGGCGGTGTCGTGTGCGCCTTTTCCAGCACCAAAGTTCCCTGATCATCGATCGCGACCAGATCGGTAAAAGTACCTCCGATATCTGTTGCTGCCCGCATAATGATTTCCCCCTTCTTATAAAACCTAGCAGAAATAACTTGCAGAATAGATAAAGCCGCAATTGAATCGCCCAATTAATTGCGGTTATTTAACATAATTTACTCTTAGTCACTGGCATAGTCAAGAGGAGACAGGGGACGGTTCTCTGTCTCCTCTGTCACAGAGCCTGATGGACAGTGCGGTATTTATCGCTGCCCCAATTGTGACTGGAATGCATGGAGTGAATAGAATGAATGGAGCAAACAAAAGCACAGGACCACTCAAAGTGAATCCTGTGCCAAATCATGACTAGCTATAGATACAATTATCAAGATCTTCATCTGTTGGAATACGACCTTCCTCTAAATAGAAAAGGGGTAATTCCCTGTGATAGTCATCAAGTGCCTCGTTATTCTCCCGTGTATATGCTATAGTCTCATCATACTGCCAATGCTCTCCTGAAAAGCGCTTCATTTTCAGAACATCCTTTTTTGAAATTGGCTTCCCATTGAACACATACTTATCTTCGTTTCTCATCCGCTCAAGTATTATGCGTCGAAAATATTGATCCGTGCTGAATAAATAATTCCTTCTCACAATCTGTTTGGGTACAAGAAGAAGTTCTTTACCGTGCACACAGAATGACAGCCTTGTAACATGCTCCCATTTTCTTATATTCCGATTCCATGTCCAGTATGATAAGTCGTAATTACCTTCTAAACCGCACTTCTTTAGTTGTGACATCGTAAATTCATTAAGATTATCATGAATAATATTTGTCAACATGTCAGAAAGACCATCCTCTGAGAAACCTGGCAAAAGAACCGGCAGATCAATGGCTCTGTCTATTGTACGAATCTCATTAAGAAGTTCATCCAGCGGTGAAAAGGTATGCAGTAATCCTTGCATTGTATTTCCCTTGCCATTGTAGCCATTACCATATCCAAGTCTCGTTCCATTTTGCTCACCAGCATGACTGAGTAACGTATTCTTTTTTACATTATCTCTATTCCTAAAAGCGATATATAATTCATCGAAAAATGACCGAATTGTTTTGTCTGCCTCAACGAACCAAGCATCCTCTTGACATTCTATAAGCATCGGGTCTATGAACATTAAATTGTCGTCATTAATATCCACATCCAGATAGTCCAGATTTTGATGTCCTTT
>JAFRCB010000198.1 GCA_017404585.1 Lachnospiraceae bacterium | reverse complement strand
TGTATGATTTCGCTCATCCGATCGAGGACGCGATCGAGGGCATCACACACTCGATCTGCACTCTTGAGTTCGAGGATCACAGACCTCTCTATGAGTGGGTCGTCGACAATACGGAGTGGGAACATCCGCCGAAGCAGATTGAATTTGCTAAAATGTATCTTACAAATGTTGTCACCGGCAAGCGCTATATCAAGCGTCTGGTCGAGGACGGCATCGTTGACGGATGGGATGACCCGCGCCTGGTAACGATCGCTGCACTGCGCCGACGTGGATTCACTCCCGAATCCATTCAGAAGTTCGTCGAGCTCGTCGGCGTCGCAAAGGCAGATTCTTCAGTGGACTACGCCATGCTGGAGTACTGCATCCGCGAGGATCTCAAGATGAAGGTTCCGCGCATGATGGCGGTTCTCGATCCGATCAAGCTGGTGATCGACAATTACCCGGAAGGCGTCACAGAGATGCTTGAGGCGGACAATAATATTGAGAACCCGGAAGCAGGCAAGCGTCTCGTACCGTTCGGCCGTGAGCTGTACATTGAGAGAGATGACTTTATGGAGACGCCGATTCCGAAGTACAAGAGGCTGTATCCGGGCAACGAAGTCCGGCTCATGCACGCTTACTTCGTCAAGGCTGTAAGCTGCGAGAAGGACGAGGACGGCAATGTGACTGTCGTACATTGCACCTATGACCCGGAGACTAAGGTCGGAACAGGGTTCACAGGCCGCAAGGTCAAGGGAACAATACACTGGGTACCGACCAAAGAAGCAGTGACAGCCACTGTGCGCCTCTATGAGAATCTTGTAGATGAGGAGAAGGGAGTCTATAATAAAGAGGATGGATCGCTCAACCTGAACCCCAACTCACTGACCGTGATCGAGAACGCTAAGCTTGAACCGGCACTCCTTGATGTGAAGCCGTACGACAGCTTCCAGTTCGTGCGCAGCGGTTACTACTGCGTCGATGCGAAGGACTCCAGAGAAGGCGCTCCGGTCTTCAACAGAATTGTTACAATGAAAAGCTCGTTCAAGCTTCCGAAATAAGTCGGACTTGAATTCACAATAAGACTGTTCCTTACCCGCATGCGGCTTAGTGAGCAGCTGCAAGGAGGTGCCATATGGCTGAATTTAGTATTGAGTGCCTGAACACATTTCTTGAAAATCAGGACAGACTTTTTGATGAACCGGTAGCGGAGACGATCGAAGAGGCGGGCGCCTTTCTCGAGGACGTGATGGCCGAGGTCGTTGATTCAATAGACGATGTCAGAGATTATCTGGATCAGTCAGGGATGGATGTCGACGGGATGTCTGATGAGGAGATCGAGGAAGCAGCGGAAGTCTTTGCACTTCCGTCAGGCAGGTATCTGATAGTAGAAGCCTGATGTACCTTAAGGCCGGAAATCGCGTTATACGGAGGCGGAATCATGGCAGATGAGAAGATGAGAGAGCTTTTTTTGAGCGGTAAGACAACAGAAAGGACATACCGCGGGGAGACCCTCGGAAAACTTTATGCGGACGTCAGGGCGAAAAAGAATGACATTGTCGGCTGTCTGGCCGGAGATCTGGGCAGACCTGCCAAAGAGTGCGCGTTCATCTACTCTTCAATGATAGAGAAGCCGGTGCGTATCGCGGCTAAAAAGGACTGGACAAAATGGCGCTGGCTGGCGCCTGTCTTGCCGGATGTCATTACGACAGGGCGCATTTACAGAAAACCGCTCGGTCTTGTCCTCATCGAGGCGGATCCGAGAGAACCGTTCCTCTTCGTATTCCCGAGATTTCTCGCGTCTCTTATGGCGGGGAATCCGACAGTGCTGTCTTTCAGAGGCAGACAGACAAGCACAGGTGCTTTCCTCACAGATCTTGCAAATGCCGCCATACCTGCTGACTTCGGCATGATCGTATCGGATGGCGGAGAGATACCGATGGAAGAACCCGATTATATATTTGCCGAGGAGTATCCGGGGCGGGTCTGTGCTGTATTTGACGGGACCGCTGATTACGACAGGGGAGCTGAAAAGCTTGTCCATGCATGGAGAAGGATGGAAGGGTTGAACGGCGTAAAGCCGGAGATTATTTACTGTCCGGCATCCATGCGGACCGCTCTTGTGAAGCAGATAGACAAGTGGGCGAGAAGGGCGCCGGATGACCCGGAAGGCCGCAAAGTGTGTGTTGTCGGAGTCGGCGGAGATGAGGAGCTGGCTGAAAGGCTTGAGGCCGAGGGTGAGATGTTCGCATTATACGTGTTTTCCAATGAAGATACATATGCGCTGAGAATCGCCCTTGAGAGACCGTATAAATACGCAAGTGTGAACAGTGTCACACTGCGATCTCCGTCGATGAAAGCGTACTTTAATGAAGCGGTCACTTCTAAAACGATTATGATGAGATAAGGATATTAGTGAAAAAACGAACAGATAATAAAACAGCCGGCAGGACCGGCAGAAAAACGAAGAGAGGACGAGATGGGAACCAGATCAGGAAGTTGAACCTGCTTCTTATGCTGGCGGCCGCAATCGGCCTCCTTCTTTTTGCAGCGAGATTTATTTTGCAGAGGCAGACGATCCGGATACACAGTGATCCGACGTATCTCTCTGACTCTGTCCTTGAGTACAGCGACACAGTCGATTTCTATGCCGAAAAAAACGGAATAGCGGAATATTCAGATTATCTGCTTGCAATTATGCAGGTCGAGACAGGAGGACGGGGAGACTACGTCATGCAGTCGAGCGAATCGCTCGGCCTGCCGCCGGGTTCCCTTGAGCCGGAGGATTCGATCGCGCAGGGGTGCAGCTATTTTGCCGAGATACTCGGCGAAGCGGAAAAGAAAGGCTGCGACCTGGATGCGGCAATCCAGGCTTACAATTTCGGGATCGATTATCTGGATTTTGCCGCGAAGCGCGGCGGTGACAGTGATCTTGACATGGCGACGGAGTTCGCTGAGTGGAAATCCGGCGGGGAAACGACCGAGTATCGCTCCGAGCTGGCCAGTGAAGTGAACGGCGGGTGGCGATATAAGTACGGAAATATGTTTTATGCCGAACTTGTAAAAAAGATCGTGGAGAATCTTAAAGAATAAAGATGAGATGATGTGAGAATATGAGACAGCGGATGATTTCGGAAGTCCTCAAAGAGAGATACGGCACCAAGGTCTACCGACTTGCCCTGAGCAGCGGAGCGACCTGCCCTAACCGGGACGGCACCTGCGCCCTTCCGGACGGGACCCGCCTTTTTGGCGGCTGCACGTTCTGCTCAGAGGGCGGCTCGGGGGAATTTGCCGCGCCGTATGTCCCGGTGCCGGAGCAGATAGAGAACGCAAGGCGCAGGGTGGATCCAAAAATACCGGCGAGGATACCCGAAAAGGACAGGCGTTATATCGCATACTTCCAGTCCTTCACGAACACATACGGGCCGGCAGAGCGTTTTCGGGAAATGTTCGAGGAAGCGATAGCGCATCCTCAGGTCGTCGCGCTCTCTGTCGGAACGAGGCCGGACTGCCTCCCTGAAGAGACGGTGGACATGCTTCGAAGTCTTAAGGAGAGATACGGGAAGGAGGTCTGGGTGGAGCTTGGGCTCCAGACCGTCAGTGATGAGACTGCCGTGCGCATCCACCGGGGTTATGCGCTGCCTGTCTTTGAGGATGCGTACAGACGGCTTACGGATGCGGGACTTACGGTCATCGTCCACGTTATTTTGTATTTGCCCGGGGAGAATCGTGAGGATATGCTGACGACGATCCGCTACCTTGCGGGTCTTGCGCCGCCTCTGCACGGCGTGAAGCTGCAGCTGCTGAACATACTTCGCGGAACCGCCATGGCAGCCGAGTATGAGGAGGCTCCCTTTTACCTGCCGACACTCGACGAATACGCAGACCTTTTACGGGAGTGCCTTGACCTGCTCCCGGCGGAGACGGTGGTCCACAGGCTGACCGGGGACGGTCCGAAAAAACTCCTGATAGCGCCGCTTTGGGCGGCGGATAAGAAGCGGGTCATAAACAGACTGAGGTATTTATGAATCTAATAAGTGTAATCCTGCTTATCTGCGGGATAATGAGTTTTTTATACGGAATCATGATATGGATGATCCAGTCGGGCAGCATGTTCTTTGCTGCCTGGTTCCTTGCGGGAGGATTCTTTCTCCTTTTGGCAATGGGCTTTCATACAGGAATTATCACCGCTGCCCCGCTATGGGCCAGGGCAGTGATGCTCGTCATTTTGGCAGTTGCCATCGCGGTATTCGCGTTCTTCGAGGTACGGATCGCCTCCTGCTTCGGAATGCAGGCGGAACCGGGTATGGATTACATAATAGTGCTCGGAGCTCAGGTGAAGGAGAACGGACCGAGTGTCGTTTTAAAGTACAGACTGGACGCCGCATATGATTACCTGACGGCGAATCCCGATACAAGGTGCATTGTAACGGGGTCGCAGGGTACAAATGAACCGATGACCGAAGCTTCCGGCATGCAGGCGTATCTTGTCTCGCGGGGGATTGACTCATCCCGCATTATTTTGGAAGAGCAGGCAGACAATACGGTACAGAATCTTGTGTACAGCAGGGAACTGATGGAGAGGGAGGATTCCTCCGCGGCCATCGTTACCAACAACTTTCATCTCTTCAGAGCCCTTCACATAGCGGCTGCCCACGGCTACAGGGATGTGCAGGGTATTTCGGCTTACTCTACAGCGCTGTATCTGCCCAATAACATGGTGCGGGAGTTCTTCGGCGTGTGTAAAGATCTCGTGCGGGGTGACCTTGTGTGGTGATGTCAGTGATTTTGCTGAATATGCCTCTAAGTTCAGGGGATGAATGTTAAAAGGCTATGGTGTGACGGTTCAGACAGCAACATGGATCTTGTTCATTTCCGTCATGGTTCCGGGTGATGTGTCATGAG
>JAFRCB010000023.1 GCA_017404585.1 Lachnospiraceae bacterium | reverse complement strand
TGGCGCAGCTGCTCGCAGCGTAATTCCGACATCTGTTATTTTCCGACAGCCTTTCTGATTACTTCTGCGCACTCTTCAACGCCGAGTGCGTCAAGCGGAAGGTCCCAGCCTTCTTTGTTCAGGGCGTACATAAGCTTCACTGTCTCCGGGACATCGAGCCCCTGCCGTTCCATCAGCTCGGGATCGGCAAAAAGCTGCGCAGGCGTACCATCGGCAGCAATGTAACCGTCCGCCATGATGACCATCCTGTCAGCATCAATACACTCATCCATATGATGCGTAATAAGCACGACCGTCATCCCGTGCTCTCTGCACAGCTCCTTTACCGTGGAGAGGACCTCTCTTCTGCCTATGGGATCGAGCATGGCGGTCGGCTCATCCAGAACGATCACCCTCGGTTTCATGGCAATGATCCCGGCGATCGCGATCCTCTGCTTCTGTCCGCCGGAAAGCAGATGCGGAGCATGCTGCCTGTATTCATACATGCCCACAAGAGTGAGCGCCTCATCGACTCTGTTTCTTATTTCAGACGGCTCCACACCGAGGTTCTCCGGAGCAAACGCCACATCGTCTTCCACTACATTCGCGACGATCTGGTTGTCCGGATTCTGAAAGACCATACCCACATTCCGGCGTATATCTATCAGTCTGTCCTGATCGGAAGTATCCGTTCCGCAAACGGTCACCTTGCCCTCGTCCGGGATCAGGATAGCGTTCATATGCTTTGCCAGCGTGGACTTTCCCGAACCGTTATGACCGACCACCGCAACGAAGCTGCCTTCTTCTATGCTCAGAGAAACACCGCACAGGCTCTCGAGTTCATCACCCGGATATGTATAATGTACAGACTCGAATCTGATTATCTCACTCACTTTGATTTACCTTTCAGCGGGATAAAGCCGTTTTTACGCTTCCCATCTGCAGGAAGCGCCGCAGGGCAGGACAAGTCCGCTTTCCGAAACGGGAAGACCAAGCTCGCCGCTTTCCGACCTGCCTCCGTACTTTGCGGCAAAAATGCTTTGAGCCAGATATGTCAGCACGGAAGGCGACAGACCTGTTGTATAGGAATTGATCAGCACAAAAAGCGGATCATCCGAGAGCACGCCCATGCACAGTGTAACGAACTGCCACAGGTCCTTTTCCAGCTTCCATATCTCACCGCCCGGTCCGCGGCCGTAAGACGGAGGATCCATTATGATCGCATCATATTTTCTGCCCCGACGGATCTCCCGCTCGACGAATTTCGCACAGTCATCGACGATCCAGCGGATCGGGGCGTCGGCAAGACCGGACACGGAGGCGTTTTCCTTTCCCCATGCCACCATTCCCTTCGCCGCATCCACATGGCATACGGATGCTCCGGCCTTCGCGCATGCGAGCGTCGCGGCCCCGGTATAGGCAAAAAGGTTGAGGACACTTACATGCCTTCCGGCTTTCGCGATCTTTTCCATCGCCCAGTCCCAGTTGACGGCCTGTTCCGGAAACAGGCCCGTATGCTTGAAGTTCATCGGTTTTATTTGGAAGCGGAGCTCTCCGTAGCGGATGCTCCAGCTTTCCGGAAGGTTCCCCTTGCTCCAGCTGCCTCCGCCGCTCTCGCTCCTGTTATATCTGGCGTCATATCTGCTCCAGAGGCTGTTCCTGCGTGGCGTGTTCCATATGGCCTGGGGATCCGGCCGGACAAGGACGACATCGCCCCATCGCTCGAGTTTTTCTCCCGAGGAGCAATCGATCAGTTCGTAATCCTGCCATTTATCCGCGATCCACATGGCTTGTTCTCCGTTCCGGCTTATCTGTTTTTATAGTAGATGGCGGCCGTACTGTCCGTAAGAACGAGGTCGCACTTGTTGTCATAAAGATACTGGAAACACTCTACGGATCCGCCGGTCAGGCGGATTATCTGCCCGAGGCTGTTCTTGATCCTGGGGACGGAATCAAGCGCTGCAAGGGACTCGTCATTTATACTCATCGCCATGCGCTTCCCGCGCAGCTGGAGCCTGCTCGCTATGCCGGATCCCGACCTTGCGGCGATTATGATGTCGTTTTGCGCATAGGGTCCGAGGGGCTCGTATTTGCCTTCGTCGACCATTTTCTGATCGATGGCTATCCCGCCCCAGGCACAGTCGATGTTTCCGGAAGAAAGCTCCACATAGGTGTTCTCGTTTTCGATCGGCTGGAGGGACAGATCCCATCCGAGAAGATCACAAACCGCCGTGGCAAGCTCGATATCAAAGCCCCAGTACGCTCCGTTCGTATCCTTATAGGCGAAGGGGAATGAATCAAGATCGATGCCCACGACAAAGCTGCGCGGTTCCGGCATGCCCGTTTTGTTCAGCGCTTCGGCATCTCTGGGAAAGCTGACGACCGAGGTCCCGAACCATTTGCGGTTCAGTTCATCGATCTTGCCCTGCGAATTGAGCACCTGTATCGCGGCCGAAACATAGAAGATCGTGATGTCACCGGTCCGGAAGGCAAGGGCGTATTCCTGCTCCACGAGCGTGACGACCGCTTTGACGCCCTAGCTCTGGGTATTACCGCAGGCACAGAGTGGGACGATGAGACACAGTATAAGCAATAGACAGAGGATTCGTTTCATAGTCAAGTATCATGTTCCGATAACGGGGCATAACCCCGGTATTATAATAGCGTAGTATAACATACTTTTTCCGATTTGGATATATCAAATAAGAACTGCATCCTTCAACTGTGCATGATTTACAAAAAATTAACGGAGGCATCACGGGATGCCTCCGTATCATTATTC
>JAFRCB010000197.1 GCA_017404585.1 Lachnospiraceae bacterium | reverse complement strand
TCATCATCGTCAGCAACCAGCACGTGGTCACAGGAGGGGACCCACTGAGCGGTGCCTTCATAGACGAGACAGCCGCGGATTCGCTAATACTCGGCGAGGATGCGGACCCTGACCTTGCAGTCATCGCTGTCACCAAAGAGGATCTCAGCGAAGAGACCTTGGAACAGATCAAAGTTATTGAAATCGGTTCATCCGACAAGCTCGTTGTAGGCGAGCAGGTAGTTGCCATCGGCAATGCGCTTGGATACGGTCAGTCAGTCTCCACAGGCATCGTCTCAGCACTGAACAGATCCCTTGTATCCTACGACGGCTCAAAGGAAGGTACAGACAACGGACTCATCCAGACAGACGCAGCCATCAACCCGGGCAATTCCGGCGGAGCGCTGCTCAACATGAACGGTGAGCTGATCGGCATCAACTCGGCAAAATATGCTGACACCGATGTCGAAGGTATGGGCTACGCGATCCCGATCACGGATGCGCTTCCCATCCTTGAAAGCCTCAAGAACGGTGAAAAACCGGAAATTGCTGCTCCGGCTGAAGGAAGCGGCGTAAAACTCGGCGTCACAGTGGCAACCGTCTCTGAACAAAATTCTGATTACTACGGAATCCCGCAGGGAGCTTACGTCAAGGAAGTCGAGGAAGGTTCCGCAGCTGAAAAAGCCGGTATCGAGGCAGGCGACATCATCACTGCAATCGACGGAAATAAAATCACATCTGTAGATGATCTGACAAAAGCACTCTCCGGTTACAGCAACGGCGATTCCGCCGAGGTCACTATCGCCCGCGAAGTAAAGAGCGCATACGGTATGTTCGAGGGCAACACAGGCTCCTACCAGTCAGGAACGACGACCGTCACCTTCGGCAGCGGGGATGAGAGTGTGCAGACCACGAATGTTTCGAACCTCAGATAAAGGGTTAATGTAATATAGATAAAAACTTCCCACTGAAGTCAAATGCAGTCTGATTGAACCGGCATTCGGCTTCAGTGGGATTCTTTTTGTCTCAGTGTAACACTGCTTCTATAAGCAGCGGACGAAGCTGATTCCTGCCCGTCTTTGCAGCGGGTCACACAGCATTATTTCTTCTTAGGCTTTCTGTAAGCTGTGTTCTCCATCGGCAGTTTATTGCGCAGTACGTGGTCGCGGGCGTAGTAAGCGTTCTGGATGGCAGGCGCTGTCGGGATGGTTGCAATCTCTCCGATGCCCTTTGCGCCGCAGGCAACCTCGAGAAGCTCATTCTTCTCTACATAGATCGCGTGGATATCCGGGATCTGGTTCGATCGAAGAAGGCCGAGAGTCCCGTATTTAGCCGTCGGCACGCAGTCCTTAAGCGGGAAATCTTCCGTCAGCGCATAGCCCATGCCCATGAGAACACCGCCCTCGATCTGACCCTGAATAGACGTCGGGTTGACGACCTTGCCGGAATCATGCGCGGCATAGACCTCTTTGACCTTTCCTGCATCGTCCAGTATCACGAGATGTGTTGCATAACCGTAGGCTATATGACTCTTCGGGAACGGCTTATCCGCACCCAGTTTATCCGTAGGCTCGAAATATTCATAGAAGAATTCTCTGCCTTCGAGTGCAGACAGATCACCGCCGGCTTCATCGAGAGCTTCCTTCAGCAAATGCGCCGCGCCCCGGACCGCCTCACCCGTGATCAGGGTCTGACGTGAGCCGGACGTCGTGCCCGAATCCGGAGAATTCTCGGTGCTGCACTCCGTGTACACGATGTCGCTCCACGGGATTCCTGCCGCCTCCGCGATATACTGAATCATAACAGTTGTGCTGCCCTGGCCGATATCGGATGCAGCCGTATACAGGCGGGCCTTGCCATTCTCGACACAGATTTTTGCCCTGCCTTTATCCGGGAGGCCAACGCCGACGCCAGCATTTTTCATGGCGCAGGCAAGACCGGCATGACCTCTGTTCTCATAGTACTTATCCTTCACTGCCAGAAGAGTCTCCTTGAGGGCAGTGGACTGATCGGCGATTTGGCCGTTCGGAAGGACCTTGCCAGGCTCTATTGCATTGCGGAAACGAATCTCCCATGGATCAAGTCCGACCTTCTCCGCTAGAAGATCGATCAGCGATTCGAGCGCGAATTCGCTCTGGCACACACCGAAACCTCTGAACGCGCCGGCAGGCGGATTATTGGTATAGTATCCGTATCCGCGGATATCTGTATTCTGATAGCAGTAGGGTCCGACCGAATGCGTACATGCGCGCTCGAGGACCGGGCCGCACAGGGAGGCATACGCGCCGGTATCGAAGTAGATTTCACAGTCGAGACCGGTGAAAATGCCATCGGCATCACAGCCCAGAGTGAACGTGCCCTTCATCGCATGGCGCTTCGGATGGAAATTGATGGAGTCTTTGCGGCTCAATTTGCATTTGACAGGCAGACCGAACTTCCACGCAGCCAGAGCTGCGAGATGCTGGACCGAGACATCCTCCTTGCCTCCGAATCCTCCGCCGATCAGTTTGTTCTCGACGACGACCCGTGACGGATCCCAGCCAAACATAATAGCACACTCTTTCCTGGTATCATATGCACCCTGATCCGTGCTGTAGATCTTCACACCATCCTTGTAGGGAAGGGCTACCGCGCATTCAGGCTCCAGGAATGCGTGCTCCGTGAATGGAGTATCAAACGACTCCGTGACCGTAAATGCGGATTCCGCCAGGGCTTTCTTCGCGTCTCCGCGCGTTACATGGCGGCTCTGGCAGAGATTTCCCTTAGAATGGATGAGCGGAGCCCCCTCCGCCGCTGCCTCCTCGCAGTTCCTGACAGGTTCAAGGACCTCATACTCGATCTTTATCTTGTCTTTGGCTTCCGCCAGAATCGTCTCATTCTCAGCGACCACAAGACAGATCGCATCGCCGACGCACCGCGTGATATCTCCAACAGCGATCATGACGTCCCAGTCCTGCTGGATGTGGCCGACCTTGTTATTCGGGACATCCTCAGCTGTCAGGACTCCTATCACACCGTCCATGGCAAGCGCTTCCGACGCATCAATGCTCAGGACACGCGCTCTCGGATACTTCGAGCGGACTGCCGAAGCGTGGACCATGCCGTCCATCTCTATATCATCCGGGTATTCGCCATAACCCAGGACTTTCGGCCTCACATCTACACGGAAGCCTCTGCCGCCGACGCCGGTATGACCTCCCGCCTCGACTTCCGGATCGATCTTCTCATCACCCCGGAGGATCGCTGCCGTGAGCATAATACCCTCGATGATTTTCTTGTAGCCTGTGCATCTGCATATGTTGCCCCTGATTGCGGCTTTGATCTCATCCTCGGTCGGGTTTGCATTTGCATCAAGCAGAGCTTTGGCGGACATGACCATACCCGGCGTGCAGAAGCCGCACTGGACTGCTCCCTTGACGCCAAACCCGTAGACAAAGGCTTCCTTCTCAAAATCACTGAGACCCTCTACAGTAATAACATGTTTTCCTGCCACTTTCTTAGTCGTGGTGCAGCAGGCTTTCGTCGCTTTCCCATCGATCACGACAGTGCAGGTGCCGCATGCACCCTCAGAGCATCCGTCCTTGACCGAATGAAGGTGCAGATCATCCCGCAGGTATCTGAGAAGCTTTTTGTCCTCAGAGACAGAACATTCAAGACCATTGACAAAAAAAGTATACGTTTCAGCCATTTCCTTCACCTCTCCGTACGCCAACCACCGTTAGCTATAGTCCGATAACTGTCTTCAGTTTCTGTTCCAGTACTTCGATTGCTGTATTTCAGCCCTGTACGACTACATCAAGCGCCGGGCTATGCTCTGCTTTTATCAACTGCGAATTCATCTAAAGTCACAAGAAGTCCGCGTCAGAAATTAAATGTCCCCGGCACTAATCGCGTCTCTCACTTCGAGCAGAGAATTATAAATGCCGACACAGTTCTCTCTGACAAAATCGTTCGGCTCTGTGAGATCGATGACCATGATCGTCGCGCACCCGGCTGCGATTCCGGCTCTGAGGCCGTTCAACCCGTCCTCAAGGACGTAACAATCCTCCGGATCGACACCGATACTGGAGGCTGCCTTGAGAAAAATATCCGGCGCCGGCTTTCCTCTCGTCAGGTTCTCCCCTGAAATCATAAAATCAAACTTGTCATACAGCCCCGCCAACTTAAGCAAATGCTCTATTTTGGACTGCTGACTGCTGGATGCCACTGCGATTTTTACATCATTTGCCTTAAAGAAATCGACAATCTCGTGAAGACCTTCCTTCTCCGGCACCGAATCCTTCGTCGCTGCCGCGACAGCCGCCCTCACATCATCCCGAAATGCCACAGCATCAATTCCAGGGTAATGCTTCCTTATGACCTCAAGCGTGTGCTCACCGCTTGTGCCGCACACTTCTTTCGGAAATGCAGGAACCGGTTCGTACCCATACTTAGGAACAATCGCGTTCCAGCTGTCCTTCCATATCCTCTCCGTGTCGAACATCAGGCCATCCATGTCAAAAATAGCCGCTTTTTTCATTGATTCCTCACCTCACCCTTTAGCGTCCAATACCTGTGAATCGGTGTGGAGCTTTGATCTGCCAATCATCAGGCACACCGTCACATAACGAACATCATCTGGTACAGATACTCATAAGCCAGATCCCACTGATCATTGGGAGGGTATGCAAATGTACTCTGCGGCAGCGTATACACATGCCTGTTCCGCACAGCTGTCATATCACTCCAGAATTCTTTTG
>JAFRCB010000196.1 GCA_017404585.1 Lachnospiraceae bacterium | reverse complement strand
GCAGGTCAAGCTGATAGAGCTCCTTCTCCTGCATAGTCTGATGGAACCGGAACATGGTTCCCTCGTGCAGATCCATGTGATTGAACATTTCGGCCACGGCCTGATAAGCGCAGATATCTTTCTTCTCCCTGGGAAGGCCGATATTGTCCCAGACCAGATACCTTGTCTGGAACGTGCTTCCTACGATAAGATCGCTGTCGGTAAGGCCCATGGTCGGCAGATGGTCTCCGTAGAACATGATGACCGTCGGTTCTCCGCGTTTCTCAACGTCATCGATCAGATCCCTGACGAACTGATCCATCTCATGCAGGGAATTTACATAGTATTCCCACTGACAGTTCTTTTCATCTGTCTCGGCTCCCGTAACTTCAATTGCGGGATCTTCTATCACTTCTTCCGTCGGGTATGCCCCGTGCCCCTGCACGGATACGACAAATACAAAATCGCGGTTGCGCGTCTTTTCCAGACATTCGTCTATGTACGGAATCAGCGTCCGGTCTCTCATCCATCCGATCTCGTTGACGTCATCCTGATTATCCATGTACTCGTTGGATGTAAAATCATTGAAGCCCAGATTGGAATAGACCGTCTTGCGACTGTAAAAAGTAGCGTAATTATTGTGAACAGCGTGAGCCGTAAGTCCAAGATTGCCCAGAACATAACCGACCGACTCACACGTATTTTCCTTCAGCACACCTTTGAACGGATATTCACCGGCACCGAAGTAGCGAAGAGACATGCCTGTCAAAGTCTCGAACTCAGTGTTGACAGTTCCGGCGCCGACCGTAGGCACGGTGTAGAGACCGGATGTGTATTCTTCGGACAATGCATGCCAGTTAGGCAGCGGATCCTCCGAAAATTCAAGGAAGTTCACCGCTACCGGATCAAAAAAAGTCTCGAGCTGTACAATGATGACATTCGGCAGATCCTCAGTCTTTCCTGCATCAAGTTCCCCCTCTTCGCCGATGATACCCATAATGAGTTCGGAGGAATAATCCTGAGGCTCGTCAATTCCTGTATCCGCCACTGTGACCATCAGGCAGTATGGAAATCCATAGTCCTGATATGCAAATGCGATATTGCCGAAATAAGTCGACAGCTGCTTCGTATAGTAATAGAGATGCGTGAGCCCGTAAAAACCGATAATCGCAGCCACTATGGCCGGGATTATGATCCTGAAATCACGCTTTCCCTTAAATCTCGGTCCTTTAAAGAAGAAAATAACGAGAGCTATGCCCACGGCAATGAGCACACCGATGAGGAAGGTCTCCACTGACTTCGACATGTATTTGCCGAGGACGCCGACGCCTTCACTCATCATCTTAAGGTCGGGGCCGGTCAGCGGCGTGACGCGGTTGGCAAGCAGTATTCCGTTTCCTATACCCAGCGTCATCCAGAAAACAAAAATAAGGGCGCGCCAAAAGACCCGTCTCCTGAACAGGAAAACCGGAAGAGTTGTCATAAAAATGAGCAGCGAATTATAGAGGAACACTTTCGTCCTCTCACTCAGATAATTTACTGTCTGAACAAATGAATGGCGAGCCATCCACTCGATTGCAAAATAGAGTAATAAACACCCGATAAAATGCAATAAAAGAGCATATTTATTGCCGAGCCTTATAATATCTTCCCCTGACCTTTTCTTCCCCTGTTTTTCAGCCATGTATAATTATTTATCTCCCGATATACCCTAAAGGGGCACTGCCAGTTAATAAGAAATCACCACTATGTATAGCACATTTATGCCCAGGAATCAAAGCAATAAAGAGCGGTATTTAATATTTTGCGAAAATGGCCAATTAAAACCCTTTTGTCAAGCAGGGAATGCGGCATTATTCCGCATTCCCCGCGTATGATCAGTTCATATACTTGGCAAGCTGTTCCAGAATACGCTTTTTCATCTCCTCATATTTTGCAAGCTTTTCCTTCTCCGCCTGTACCTTGGCAGCAGGTGCCTTGCTCACAAAGTTCGGGTTATTCAGCATACCGGATGCACGCTTTATCTCCTTATCCATCTTCTCTGACTCGGCAGTAAGGCGGGCAATTTCCTTCTCCTTGTCAACAAGCTCGTCGAGCGGGATATAAGCCGTGGCATTGCCGGTCACAACGGAGACCGCATCCTCAGCGATTCCCTCTCTGTCAGACTTAACAAAGACTTCTTTGGCAAAAAGCATTCTCTCTGCTCCACCCAGGGAGGCAAGAAGGGCAGAAATCTCCTCTGTGCCTTTCTTGTCACTGCCGACGATATAAAGATCCGTCCTGGTCCCTGCCGGAACATTCATCTCGGTGCGGACATTTCTGATCCCGCGAACGATAGCCTTGAAGTTCTCAAGCTGCTGCTCTTCCGCCGGGTAATTCATATCTTCACTGTAGGTCGGCCACGGAGCGATCATGATCGTCTTTTCCTCCGGGAGAAGCGTGCAGTAGATCTCTTCGGTAATGAACGGCATGAACGGATGCAGAAGCTTAAGGGCTTCCGTGAGGACCGTGCGCAGTGTGTAGAGGGCGGCGTTTGCGGACGCGTCCTTTCCCTCTTTATTTGCAAATCTGAACTTGGCAAGCTCAATATACCAGTCACAGAACTCATCCCAGATAAAGTCGTGGATTTTCTGTACGGCGATGCCGAGCTCGTATCTCTCCATGTTCTCGGTGACTTCGCGGACAACAGTATTCAGTCTGGACAGGATCCAGCGGTCTGCCGGGAGAAGCTCTTCCTTCTTCGGCTCTGTCACGCCTTCCTCCGGAAGATTCATCATGATGAAGCGGCTTGCGTTCCAGATCTTGCTGGCGAAATTGCGGCTGGCCTCGACCTGCTCCATATAGAAGCGCATATCGTTGCCCGGCGCGTTGCCTGTCATAAGAGTCAGACGAAGCGCATCGGCCCCATACTTGTCAATGATCTCCAGCGGATCTATGCCGTTGCCCAGAGATTTACTCATCTTGCGGCCAAGTGAATCGCGAACGAGACCGTGGATCAGGACGTGATGGAACGGGCTTTTTCCTGTCTGCTCGTAACCCGAGAACACCATGCGGATGACCCAGAAGAAAATGATGTCGTAACCCGTCACAAGGACGTCAGTCGGGTAGAAATAATCCATCTCCGGTGTCTTTTCCGGCCAGCCGAGTGTTGAGAACGGCCAGAGTGCGGACGAGAACCATGTATCCAGAGTATCCGGATCCTGCTCAAGATGTGTACATCCGCAGTCCGGGCAGACAGCAGGAGCCTTCTTGGAGACAATTGTCTTTTTGCAGCCGCCGCAGTAATAAGCGGGGATCCTGTGGCCCCACCACAGCTGGCGTGAAATACACCAGTCGCGAATATTCTCGAGCCAGTGCAGATAAATCTTGTCAAAGCGCTCCGGAACAAATGTGAGATCACCGTTCTTAATGGCTTCGATTGCAGGCTTTGCCATCTCTTCCATAGCCACGAACCACTGCTGCTTGACCATCGGTTCGATCGTCGTACCGCAGCGGTCGTGCGTGCCGACAGCGTGGGTGTGCGGGACGACTTTGACCAGAAGACCGAGTTCTTTCAGGTCCTCGACCATTTTGGCTCTCGCGTCGTAGCGGTCCATGCCCGCGTACCTGCCTCCGAGCTCATTGACTGTTCCGTCATCGTTCAGGATCGTAATTTCGGCAAGGCCGTGACGTTTTCCGACCTCAAAGTCATTCGGGTCATGGGCCGGTGTGATTTTAACACAGCCTGTACCGAATTCCATATCGACATACTCATCGGCTATGACCGGAATCTGTCTGTCTGTGAGCGGCAGCTCGAGCATCTTGCCGACGATATCTTTATATCTTTCATCATTCGGGTTCACAGCGACAGCTGTATCGCCGAGCAGTGTCTCCGGGCGGGTCGTGGCGATTTCCACGAATCTGCCTTCCTCACCGACTACCGGATAATTAATATGCCAGAAGAAACCATCCTGGTCGACATGTTCGACCTCGGCATCAGAGATCGTTGTTCCACAGACCGGACACCAGTTGATGATCTTGGAGCCCTTATAAATGTAACCTTTCTCATAGAGGCGCATGAAAACTTCAAGGACCGCGTCGGAGCAGCCTTCGTCCATGGTGAATCTCTCCCGCTCCCAGTCGGCTGAGCTTCCGAGCTTATGAAGCTGGTTAATGATCCTCTGGCCATAGTCCGCTCTCCATGCCCAGCAGTGCCTAAGGAACTCTTCTCTTCCGATCTCATTCTTGTCAATTCCCTGTTCCCTGAGATATTCGGTGACCTTGACTTCTGTCGCGATTGCGGCATGGTCCGTTCCCGGCTGCCAGAGGGCTTCGAAGCCCTGCATCCTCTTCCAGCGGATGAGAATGTCCTGCAAAGTATTATCAAGGGCATGGCCCATATGCAGCTGCCCGGTGATGTTTGGCGGAGGCATGACGATCGTGAACGGCTTTTTGTCCGGGTCTACTTCCGCATGGAAGTATCCTCCGTCGAGCCACTTCTGATACAGCCTGTCCTCCAGGCCTTTCGGGTCATAAGTCTTAGCGAGTTCCATCCTGTATATCTCCTTCTAAATTAATGTCTCACGGCGCGGCAATCCTGCCGCCGCAATGTTGTGACCGCCCGCTTACCGGCGGGCGGCCGCAATATTCATATATCCGATGATCAAATCGGCGAACACATCGCCCTCTATCGGTTCCGGCAATGCAGCTTCCGATAAGTTATTATAAGTAATACATCGAAGTACATACCTGTGTCAACTGTAATTTTGCCGGGGATGTGATTACACCCGTGATCAGCTGTTCATGCTGAGCAGCTTATTCTTGAGCTCAGACTCAAGAGATGCAAGTTCAAGTTCGGCCTGCGCTCTCT
>JAFRCB010000022.1 GCA_017404585.1 Lachnospiraceae bacterium | reverse complement strand
TTGACTTTAACGGCGTGATTGATCCGCACGGGATAAGGGATATTGAGCGCAGAGTCAATGAGATCATATACAGGAACATCCCTTCTGAGATTCGTTTCCTCTCAGGGGAGGAGGCAAAGACTGCTGAGTATCGCAGCAAGATCGATCTTGATGATGAGATACGCGTCGTCTCTTTCCCGGGTGTGGATGCGTGCGCATGCTGCGCGCCCCATGTTGCGCTGACCGGTGAGATCGGCTGTCTGAAAGTCGTCGGACTCCAGAACTATAAGGGCGGTATCCGGGTCAGCATTTTGTGCGGTATGAGGGCAATGGAATTGTTCTTTCATGACAGGGATATACTTGAGAAGACAGCGAACTATCTGTCGAACTCTACGGATGAGGTCTATCATCTGGTCGTGAAAGCCAGGACGGAGCTGGCAGAGACGAAGGCGGCCCTGGCCGCGGCAGCAAAGCAGCTCGTGGGCATAAAAATTGATCAGATTCCCGAAGGTGAAGGTGACGCATTGATCTTCGACGAATCTCTTGATGCGGGAGCCATGCGAAGTGCTGTCAATTCTCTGGTTCAGAAGAGGGACGGGTTCTGCGGCGTTTTCGCAGGCAATGACAAAGACGGGTACCGGTATGTGATCGGTAAACGCGGAGGTGACGCCCGGGACATTAATAATGAGCTTCGCGAAAAATTCGGAGCCCGGGGCGGCGGAAAGCCGGAGATGGTGCAGGGATCTGTCACGGCACTTCGGGCTGATATTGAGGCTCTTTTTGGAAAATAAGTGTTGCATTATAGCCAAAGGTACGCTATAATCTTTCATGTCGTTTCGAAGAAACGCAGGCTGCTTTGGCACAGGTGGTAGCGCACATCATTGGTAGTGATGAGGTCTCGGGTCCGAGTCCCGAAAGCAGCTCGAAGCCCCACAGGAAATCCTGTGGGGCTTTACTCGTTCAGGAGGAAATCCGGTTACGTGCTTTCTGCGTGCGAATCGATGATAAAAGAACCGGAAGGGTCAGAATAATTATGGCGGGAATCGTACTTCTTGAGCCGGAGATCCCGGCAAATACCGGAAACATAGAACGCACCTGCGTAGCGACAGGCACATCTCTTCATCTCATAGATCCACTTGGATTCCAGCTCACGGAGCGGAATCTGAAGAGGGCGGGAATGGACTACTGGAAGAGGCTGGATGTCCACCGATATATGAATTATAAAACGTTTCTTGCGGAAAACATGGACAGACGCATCTGGTATGCGACAACAAAAGCGAGGCGGACCTACGCGGATGCAGTGTTTGCTCCGGATGATTATATTATGTTCGGCAAGGAGAGTGCGGGGATACCGGAGGAGATCCTTAAGGATAATGAGGAGTTTTGTATACGAATACCGATGCTCCCGGATGAGAGGTCACTTAATCTGTCCAACTCTGTTTCGATCATTCTCTATGAGCTGCTTCGGCAGAACGGGTTTGAGGGAATGCAGCGGGAAGGACATCTGCACCGCCTTAACTGGTAAAACTTGACGAGAATTGAATTCAGTGGGGAAGAACCCCGCTTCTACAGGATTGGCCTGGAGGAAAACATGATTGCATATAGGGTCATAAGAAGCGCCAGAAAGACTCTGCAGGTCGAGATCAGGCCTGACGGCGAAGTGCTTGTGCGATCTCCGTAGTATCTTTCGGACGCGGAAATCAGGAGATTCGTCGAAACAAAGGCCGATTGGATCGTGCAGCATATTGCCAAAGTAAAAGCCGGGGCGCAGCAGGCTGCCGATATGGAAAGGCTTTCCATGGAGGACATCCGGAGGCTTGCGGATGAGGCAGCCATAGATATCCCTGAGAGGGTGAGACGATTCGCGCCTGTCGTGGGGGTTCGGTACGGAAGAATAACCATAAGGAATCAGAAATCGAAATGGGGAAGCTGCAGTTCGCGGGGCAATCTGAACTTTAACTGCCTGCTTATGCTGGCGCCTCCTTCTGTCAGGGATTATGTGGTCGTCCATGAGCTCTGTCATCTGATCGAGCTAAATCACTCGAAGCGATTTTGGAATCTGGTCGCCGGAGTACTGCCGGATTACAGAAAAGAGGAGAAGTGGCTGAAAACGCAGGGCATGCTGATCATGCGAAGAATGACCGGGTAAAGAGATAGCAGTTCAGAAAGACTGCACCTGAGTTCCATATACCGGCACAAACATCATCTTCATCGAAAAACGTAAGTCCTTCCCTGCGATCTTAATAGATGCATGCGCATCTATTGATATCTCGGTCGGACTTACAATGTTTTTCTCACGAAGATGGATGCTTTGCTGCCGGTAGCGAACTACAAGGCAGGTCTGTCTGAACTTTTTATAGCGCAAAATAAGGGCTGCCGCATTGCGGCAGCCCTTAATCTTTAGCCGAGCTTCGCGAGAAGCTCCTGTTTTTTCTGAGTGAATTCGGCTTCTGTGAGTATGCCCATATCTCTGAGCTCTCCAAGCTTATTCAGTGCGTCATAAATTGCCTCGATCTGCGCGGCCGGAGGCATGACCTGAGTATTCGTATAGGATTCCTCCGGAACGGCATAGGCCGGAGGAGCATCGAACCGCGGTCTCGCATAAAACGCACCCTCGGGGATAGCGTCGTCTTCAATCGTTTCGTAATCCAGAGCAGTCCCGACACTGTCGTGAGGCTGTTCCGAGTTTTCGGAATCAGCATAAATGCTCGCCGACATCCATGAGGATGTCACAGGCGCATCATGCTTTTCGGGAACAGTACTGACCTCGTCTTTCACGTCTGCCTCGTCCCTGCTGACCTGAGCTTTTGCGGCTCTGATCTGGCTTTCGATGCTGTCCTGGATCTCTTCTCTGGTGAGCTCTGCCTCTGCCGGGTCCGGCTCCAGCGAATACTTGTCGACTCCGCCCGCATTGCTCTTAAAGGAGCCGCGTCGGCCTTCTGCCATGGCCAGGGCTTTTTCTTCGATCCTGGCATCAATTCTGTTCTGCCGAATTTCGTGGGCAGTGTTGATAATAAAGCGGATGACTCCCATTACGAAGAGAGCGATGAGACCGATCAGAATGATCTGATAGCCGAACTTGTTAGAACGCAGATAAATTCCATATAATATATAGACAACAAGAAGCGTTGTCATGATTTTTCTGAGCAGCCTGCCCGGATTACCGGTCATAAACAGTGAGACCAGATATACGGCGCATATAATAATGCAGATGCCCATATGCGCGCTCCACTGTGCGGAAAGGTAGTCCGGAATATGTCTAAGATGTACCAGTATTGTTTCTGTCTGCACAGCACACCTCCATATGCATAGTCCTTTGAATGGACATAGTAACACAAAAATACCATAAAATCAAATACTAAAACCAGCCGCGCGCAGTTAATAGTACGCTTTTCGATGAAGATGATGTTTGTGGCGGATACTGAAACTTCGATACAGCCTGTCTGAACTGTCCTGTGTTGGGGCGGTACCGGTAAACTGGCGGAGAACACATTTGCATCTTATATTAAGCTATGATAAACTGACAAAATGGAGCGGTTATATGCCGCATCCGTTTAATGAGGAGATGAAGGAGGCTGGTTTTTATGGCTAATGAAAAGACGGAAGCTGTAACGACAGAAAAGAAAGAGGTCGTATCCAGAAATTTTATAGAAGAGATCATTGACGAGGATCTGGCAGAGGGAAGGTACGAGAAGATCTGCACAAGATTTCCGCCGGAACCCAACGGATATCTGCACATCGGACATGCAAAATCTATTCTTCTGAACTACGGTCTGGCCAAAGAGTACAACGGAGATTTCAATCTCAGGTTCGATGACACCAACCCTACGAAAGAAAAGATCGAGTTCGTGGAGTCCATCAAGAAGGACGTCGAGTGGCTCGGGGCTGATTTCGGCGACAGACTCTATTTTGCATCCGACTATTTCGGAATCATGTATGATAAAGCCGTTCTCCTCATTAAGAAGGGCCTGGCTTACGTATGTGATCTCTCCGCCGAGGAGATACGTGAATACCGCGGAACGCTCAAGGAGCCGGGCAAGAACAGCCCGTACAGGGACCGTTCGGTTGAAGAGAACCTGAAGCTCTTTACAGAGATGAAGGAAGGTGTCTATCCGGACGGCTCAAAAGTTCTCCGCGCGAAGATCGATATGAGCGCTCCGAATATCAACATGCGCGACCCGGTCCTCTACCGAATTGCGCGTCTCTCCCACCACAATACGGGAGATGCCTGG